>NZ_JAVVES010000080.1:0-10609 GCF_032250955.1 Sulfuriflexus sp.
CTCCAATTTCCAGAAAACTATCTCTATTGCTCCAAATTCGCTATATTTTTACCCACTAATTTTTCCGAAGAGCCATTTTTTTAGAAGGTCAAGGGTTTGGCTGGTGTGCCAGCTATGATCGCGGAATTCGAAGGCATACTGATAGTCAGCACTCAGTACACGAAGAAATTCCTCAAGCCGTTGCGGATTGAACCTCCAATGTGGTGGCAGCTGGAAAATAATTGGTCCGAGTTTGTCTTCGAGCACACTGACACGTTCAAAAAAAGCGGCCACGCTTGTTTGTGGGTCCTTAAGTTTTTTCATGTGAGTGATGTAGCGGCTGGCTTTGGCCGTAAAGACAAAATCATCAGGCACTATATCGTACCACTGCTGCAGAACTTTCTTGTCTGGCAGGTGATAGAACGTGTTATTTATCTCCACGCTGCGGAAATGCCCGGCGTAATAGGCCAGCCACTGTTTATGCGGGATGCCTTCCGGATAGAAAGTGCCCAGCCAATGGTCATATGACCACCCGGAAGTGCCTGCCAAAATATGTCCATGCGCCATTACAAGTTGCCGCTTTAATTACTGCACTGCCAGGTGAGTGGTCAGGCGCCGAATTGCAAAGCCGGTCGGCATGTGCCAGTGCCAGCCCCTTGTCGGCAATATCGGCAGCTATGCATAATGCAAGATACATACTGGTCTTGCTGCTTGCCTGACGACATTGAAATTTCTCAATCCTGTTTATTATCCGCACGCGAATTTCGGATACCGATACCTGTACACAGGTGCTCATTGCGAAATTTCAATGCGCTCATGTATTCGGTCCTGCATTTTCAAGGCTGAAAATGGCTGTACCTTCTAAAGTATATGCCGCCTTCCCGGATGGCTTTTGTCAGCCGTATTCCGTAAAGAACAGATACATGATCAGAGATGCTGAAAGCGGGGATGGCGTTATGACTTCCCCGGCATGAATAAGATGATGGGTTTTCTCATCGTTACCGGTTTGTCCGGGGCAGGGAAATACCATGCAGGATTCGAATAAATATGAAAACAAAATATCAAATGCATAAACATGAATGAGCGACGTGTTTGGCCAGGATTGCCTTATCCGTTAGGGGCTACGTGGGATGGATCGGGGACCAATTTCGCCCTGTTTTCGGCGCATGCTGAAAAGGTCGAGTTATGCCTGTTTGATAATGACGGTAAGCAGGAACTCCATCGCATTCAATTATTCGAGTACACGAATGAGATTTGGCACTGCTATTTACCGGATGTCCGTGCCGGTCAGCTATATGCCTATCGCGTTTATGGGCCTTACGATCCTGAAAACGGCCATCGGTTCAATCATCACAAATTATTGCTTGATCCCTATGCCAAAAGGTTGCGTGGTGCACTGGAGTGGCATGATGCACTGTTTGGCTATGTTGTTGGGCATGACAGGGAAGACCTGTCATTTGACAAGCGAGACAGTGCACCTTACATGCCGAAATGCGAGGTTATTGAGGCCGCTTTTACCTGGGGCAGAGACCGGTCGCCAGAACGCTCGTGGCATGAAAGCATCTTCTATGAAATGCATGTGCGCGGTTTCACTATGCGCCATCCTGATGTTGCAGATGCAACACGGGGCACATTCGGTGGCCTGGCCACATATGAAGTCATCAGTTATCTTAAGAATCTGGGTATTACTGCTGTCGAACTGCTTCCCATACATGCCTTTCTGCATGACCGTAACCTGGTAGAGCGAGGTCTGCGCAATTACTGGGGATATAATTCAATCGGATTCTTCGCACCGCATCCGGAATACATGGGCAGTGGTGGTCTCAATGAGTTCAAGACGTTTGTACGCCTGCTACATGAAGAGAATATCGAGGTTATTCTGGATGTGGTTTATAACCACACCGCCGAGGGTAACCATCTCGGGCCAACACTCTCGCTACGCGGCATCGACAACAAGTCGTATTATTATAAAATGGAAGGCAAGCCCAGATATTATAATGATTATACAGGCACGGGTAATGCGCTTGAATTGCGCCATCCCTATGTCTTGCGCATGGTGACAGATTCACTCCGCTACTGGGTCGAGGAAATGCGAGTAGATGGTTTTCGCTTCGACCTGGCCACTACCCTGGCGCGCGTTGATGGTGAATTTGACGAGCACTCCAGTTTTCTGGACTCGGTCGCTCAGGATCCGCTCCTGTCTACTGTAAAGTTGATTGCGGAACCCTGGGATACCGGCCAGGGTGGTTATCAAGTAGGTAACTTTCCACCGGGCTGGGCCGAGTGGAACGACCGTTACCGTGATACCCTGCGCCGTTTCTGGAAGGGTGACAGTGGTCAACTCCCCGAGCTCGCATCGAGACTGGCGGGCTCCAGTGACATTTATGACCAGCGTGGCCGGCGCCCCTGGTCGAGTGTGAATTTCGTTACTGCCCATGACGGCTTTACCCTGCATGACCTGGTGAGCTATAACGAGAAACATAATGATGCCAATCAGGAGAATAACCATGACGGTAATGGAAATAGCTTCAGTCATAACTTCGGCGTAGAAGGGCCAACTAATGACCCTGCTGTTCAGGGTCAGCGTATGCAGCAAAAGCGTAACCTGCTGGCATCACTATTGCTTTCTCAAGGTCTGCCTATGCTGCTGGCTGGCGATGAATTCGGAAATACCCAGATGGGTAACAATAATGCCTATTGCCAGGATAATGAAACGGCATGGTTGAACTGGCCGGAGATTGACGCTATGGGAGAGTCCTTGCTGTCGTTCACGAAAACCCTGATCCAGTTGCGCAACAGGCATATTGTCTTTCATCGCCACCGATTCTTTCACGGTAAGGAGATCCCGGGTACAAAAACGAAAGATATTATCTGGCTGACAGCTGATGGTAAGGAAATGGACGAGGACGAGTGGGATGACGATTCGGTAAAATCACTCGCCTTGCTGATAAGTGGCAAGGCTGGTCAGTATCACCTGACCGAGCACGGCGAGAGAGAGACAGATGATACATTCATGCTGATGATGAATGCCGGTGATGAAGCTGTTGAGTATATTTTGCCGGAAGTTAAAAATGTCTCGTCTGTGTCGGTAGCAGTGGATACTTCATTGAGTTCCCGGGATAGCTTGACTGAGCAACCGGCAACAAGCCCTTTTAGCCTGAAACCGAGCTCACTGGTATTGATACGCTATCGAATAGGTAAAGCCTAACCATGGGCTCGCCGGTCTTGTATGGTGACAAATAAGATATTCCCGATAATCACTAATCAGCAAGACGGAGTCGGATCTGTTTTTCCAGTTCGATGCTGATAAACAGCAGCACACCAACCGCGACAATCAGCAGGCCATCTGCAAAGGCAACCGCTTCCGTGACAAAAATAGCCTGTAAGGATGGCAGGTAGGTAATCGCGAGCTGCCCTGCAATCACAACAAGGATCGCCAGCCATACTGCCTTTGTGCCGCGGAACATCTTCCAGGTTAATGTCACCTGGGACATATTGCGGATATACAGAAGATGGAATATCTCCATCACCACGAGGGTGTTCATGGCGATGGTTCGCGCCAGCTCGACAGAGTAGCCCTGGGTTATGGCGTAGGTATAAATGCCGAAAACACCGGCCAGAAAGAGTGCAGTCACCAGTATGATGTGCCATACCAGTTCGCCTGTTAACAGCGGCTGGTTGCGCGGCCGTGGCGGTCTCCGCATGGCATCATCCTGGGTCGGTTCGAAGGCGAGCGCGATGCCCAGTGATACGGCGGTAATCATGTTGACCCATAGAATCTGGATAGGGGTAATCGGTAATGCCATGCCCAGCATCAGCGCTAGCATGATGGTAGAGGCTTCGCCGCCGTTGGTGGGCAGTGTCCAGCTTATCACCTTCTTGATGTTGTCATAGACTGTGCGGCCCTCGCGGACGGCAGCGGCAATGGAGGCAAAATTGTCATCCGCCAGCACCAGTTCCGAGGCCTCCTTGGCGGCCTCGCTGCCTTTCTTACCCATGGCGATGCCGGCATCGGCACGTTTCAGAGCCGGTGCGTCGTTGACGCCGTCACCGGTCATGGCGACTACCAGGTCGTGGGTCTGCAGCGCGGTCACCAGGCGCAGTTTGTTCTCCGGGCTGGCACGCGCAAATACGTCGGTTTTAATGACTGCAGCGCGCAGTGTAGCCTCATCGAGTTTATCAATGTCGACGCCGGTCAATACGCTGTCAGTCTGTCTCAGGCCAATCTGGCGACCAATGGCGCGGGCCGTGGCGGCATGGTCGCCAGTGATCATTTTCACATGAATGCCCGCACTGTGGCATTCGGCGACGGCGTCGATGGTTTCCTTACGGGGCGGGTCAATAAGCCCGACCATACCGAGCAGAACGAGGGAATCCTCAGCGTCTGCATGTTCCAGAACGGTATGCTCGGGCGGTACTGGCTTCATGGCTAATGCCAGTACTCGCTGGCCCTGTGCCGCGATTTCCTCGGCGCGTTCGTGCCATTGGTTTGTGTCCAGGGACGAACTGCCGCTTTCACCATGACGTTGCTGTTTGCACATGGATAAAATACTTTCAGGCGCGCCTTTGACAAAAATAAAGGCATGCTCTTCATGGTCATGATTCAGGGTTGCCATGTATTTATGTTGGGCGTCGAAGGGGATCTCGTCGGTGCGGGTCCAGTGCTTGCGTTGTTCCTCACTATCAAGGCCAGCGCGGCCCACGAATGCCAGCAGCGCCGCCTCCATCGGATCGCCCTCAACCGCCCAGCCGGCCTCATGCTTTTTCAGTTCAGCGTCGTTACACAGCAGAGCGGTACGTGCGATTTCATGTAGTTGCGGGTAATCGGCCGCGCTGATCGTGCCATCAGCCAGCTTTATCTCACCAGCCGGTTCGTAACCTTCGCCATGAACCGAAAATGTCTGATCATCTATCGCAACCGTGGCAACGCTCATTTCATTGCGCGTCAACGTGCCGGTTTTGTCTGCACAGATCACTGATACTGACCCCAGTGTTTCGATCGCTGGCATACGACGGATAATGGCATTGCGCCTCGCCATCGCCTGTACACCTACGGCCAGGGTGATGGTCAGTACCGCTGGCAAGCCTTCCGGGATGGCCGCGACGGTGAGGCCAACCACGGCCATAAACAGTTCGGCGAAGTTATGATCGAGAATGAAATGGCCGATGGACAAAATTAGAGCAGCGATAGCGATGATGAAGAATGTCAGCTTTTTGGCAAAGGTATCCATCTGCTCGACCAGTGGTGTGGTCAGGGTCTCGATTTCGGAGAGCATGCCGCTTATGCGGCCTACCTCGGTTGCCTCGCCCGTGACTACGACAACACCCTTGCCCTGACCGCTGGTTACAGTGGTGCCACTGAAGGCCAGACAACTGCGATCGCCCAGCGCGGCACCGGCCTTGACTGGCGCAAGGCGCTTTTCGACGGCAAGTGATTCGCCGGTGAGAATGGCCTCCTGTATTTGCAGACCACGCAGTTTTAGCAGACGCAGATCAGCGGGCACCTTGTCCCCCGCCTCCAGCAGTACGATATCACCGGGAACCAGTGCCTCACCCTCAACGGTTTGTCGATGACCATCGCGGAGGACCGATGCTTTTGGCGCCAGCATGTCGCGAATAGCATCCATCGCCATTTCTGCCTTACCTTCCTGAACAAAACCGATGATGGCGTTAATGATGACGACAGCAAGAATCACGGAAGTATCAATCCAGTGTTCCAGCAACCCGGTAATGAGAGCGGCAGCCAGTAATACATAGATGAGAATATTGTTAAACTGATGCAGAAAACGCATTAACAGGCTGCGTTTCTCCGCCCGCGGCAAGCGGTTAGGGCCATAGGTTTCCTGTCTGTGCCTGGCTTCGACATCACTGAGTCCATCAGGAGAAGTCTTGAGATCGGCAAGTACCTGTTCAGCGGAGAGTGTATGCCAGCCCTGTTTTTCAGTCATTTGTCAGCTCCAACGTAAATGAACAGTGTTGTCTGTGTTGTGGTCGCTTATTGTGTAATTATTAGCATAGCGGATCAGGAGAATGCCGTCATGCGCAGCTGCATGAGTCTTCATACTACAACACTTTTGCAACGGGTTTGTCAGGACCATAGTGCTATTGCTGTTCAGTCTGGAGAATACCTTTTAATGGCAGATGATCAGAAGCGATGCGTGCCAGGGTGCTGGTATGAACGGCCAGCGTGCTGAGACGGCTACGTGGGTGAACCCAAATATGATCGAGGGCGAACAGTGGCCAGCGAGCCGGGAAGGTTGCATAGCCGGGTGTGGCCTGAAAGTGCGCATGTAGCCAACGCAGGATTCGACCCCACAGAAACCATTCATTAAGATCACCCATTAATACTGAAATATCCGCCGCCGGAGGGTTAAACAGGGAAAGTAACAGACGTGCCTGCTGGCGTCGTTCGGCAGGATTCAGGCCAAGGTGCGTCGCAACGACTTGCAGGCTTTGCCCGTTGCAGTCAAAGACTACGTCAAGTGCGCCGCGTGGCTCTCGACCCGGCATGCTTAAATCTAGCCGATTCAGGCTCAGGACGGGCAGCCTGGTTAGCAGCGCATTGCCATAGTCCCGGCTACCGCGCAGCAGGGTGGGGCCGGCTATGGCCACATATCCTGATCCAGCCGCCAGGTAATCGAGTAAATCCAGGTCATCGAACTTATGATGTTCGACTTCCTGCAGTGCCAGCACGTCAGCATCGAGTTCCTTTATAACAGCAATAATGCGATCGGGATCGAATTCTCCATCAGCGCCGATACAGGCATGAATATTATAGGTGGCGAGTACAATAGGCATACCGGCAATATCATCAAGCAGAATATGGCACCTTGACGGGCCGGCACGATCAGTCATGCACAATAATGCGCTTTTTGTCAGTGTCGATATCTACCTGGGAGCTCGACTGGAAGCAGGCCTTGGCAATAGTCTCCAGACCTGGCAGGTGATTTTTCGCCGCCAGATGCTGCACAATCTCGCTGCCGTTACACTCCAGGAGCATGTTCCCGTTTTCCTCTATCCTGCAATCAAAATCTTCCCCGTCAAGCGAAGTATCAAAATCGTCCGGCATCTGCAGGATCACCGGTTCCTGGTGAAGTATCTGAGCCTTCGCTCTTTTCGGGGCCTTATCTTCGTTCCAGTCCATGACCGGGATATTGCTGTAATCGCGCATAGGACACACAGGTAGATGGCTTATGAATGTGAACAAGGTAACCTGTGCAGGCTTCTGTGAGCATTGAAGAATGTCAATGCGATAATTCCCGGTCGTCCAGAATTGCGGTTTTATGCGTATGCAAAAGGTCTGAAACCCATACGCAGTCAAGAAGCCCCAGGCTCAGGCAGGTGGGTCAGGATTGCGCCATGGTGGCTTGCGCGCCAGCCATGTGGCCAGGGCGATGGCCGGTAGCAGCACCAGGGCAAGGAATACCAGCGAGGGCCCCGGTTTGCCAAGCGCGTTTCCGAGCTCAAGACTGATCGCCAACCAGGCGAGCAGATTGAAAAGCAGCATCGTAGCCATGATAAATACCGAGACAAAAATAAGATAGGCGGCGAGCGGCTTCTGCTGCGGGTGTCGTATACGTGCGACATAAGGTATTGCGGTGACAAGTACGATTAGCCCTGCCGCCACAGCGATCAAGTTCGACATAATGTCAGGCATGAATAACTCGTATCAAAAGCTGATACCGAATCCATCATCCTCGGTAAGAGGCGGTACCTCGAGCCCGGCGATAACCATGCCCTGTGCAACAGGACCATCCGGGAACAGTTGGCGCAGATACTTGCGACCGCCGCGATCAATAAACTGCTTTTCGAGTGCATTGCTGAGATGGCGACCACTTTTGGCCCGACCATGTTCCAGGTAATAGTCGCGCAAGTAATGTATCACTTCCCAGTGCGCATCGGTAAGTTCAAGGTTTTCCACGGAAGCCTTTTCTCGAGCCTGTTCCTCGTTCCAGTTCTCCAGGTCATATTCACGGTCTGCGCGGTCAGGGTCTGATGTGCCCGGGTTGTCGATTAGCTTCTTAATGTCTGACATTTCAATTCACCTTTATCGAGAAGCGGTTTCCAGGCTCTTTTGAGGCCTCCATGATTCCGTCTACTGTTATTGGCAAGCGTAATTTTATTTAACGGCTAAGATTGTCGGCTACAAACTCCCAGTTGACAATGTTCCAGAATGCGTCAATGTAATCCGGGCGCGCATTGCGATAGTCGATGTAATAGGCATGTTCCCATACATCACAGGTCAACAATGGCTGCCTGTTATCTGCCAGAGGGTTATCGGCGTTACTGGTGGTTACGATTTCAAGCTTGCTATCATCAGTTCTTGTCAGCCAGGCCCAGCCTGACCCGAAATGAGTTGCCGCAGCCCCGGAAAAGGCTTCTCTGAATTCGGCAAAACTGCCGAAGGCCTCGTCTATGGCGACAGCCAGACTGCCTGTGGGCGAGCCGCCACCGTCAGGGCTCAGGCAGTTCCAGTAGAAAGTGTGATTCCATACCTGTGAGGCATTGTTGAACAAGCTACCGGTCGCCTCTTTGCTGATCTGTTCGAGTGGGGACTCTTCGAAGCCGCTACCCGGGATCAGTTTATTCAGTTTGTCTACATAGGTAGCGTGGTGTATACCATAGTGATATTCAAGGGTCTCTGCGGAAATGTGTGGCTCAAGTGCATCCATGGGATAGGGGAGATCCGGCAGTTTGTGTTGTGTCATGTTCACATACCTTGTCGAATTAAATATCCGCCGACGGGTTTTAAACGGCACAATGTTTTTTCAGAAGCAAAACATGTGCCGCCAGGAAGACGGCATAACCCGCTAGCATGCGGTTATGATTTTACTGAAGCGATAGTGACTATTCCTTTTTGGTGTCTTCACCGAACAAGTCAGATTGTGCATCATCCAATGAGCTGCTGAGGGTGTTGTAGGAATCGATAAAACCTTTTTTGACATCATCCCAGGTATCGCTGGAACTGGCTTTCATCTGCTCATACTGCTCAGCGAGCGCCTCGCGTTGTTCCTGCATGGCACTCAAGGTGGCTTCACGGCGCTGGCGGATATCCGCACTCAGATCCTGCCAGCCCTGGCTGGCCCGCGATTCCATCTCGTCAATGCGTTTATCCATGGCGTCTATGGTTTCCTCAGCTTTGACAAGCGCTTCATCACGCTGAGTTATGCTATAGGCCTTCAGTGATTCCATTGCCTCGGACCATTCCTTTTTTACCTCTCCGGCATCAGTTGCATCTGCAGCAGGTTGCTTGTCATCAGACTGGTCGGTACAGGCACTGGTCAGGGCGAATGTGGATAAGATAGTTGCAAACAAAAGTATCTGCCTTATCCGGGATGTGGTTGTTGTGATTCTTGACATCATTATCTCCTTTAATTACATAGGTCAATACCAGCCATTAATAGCGGGTAAAGGACGTGCCTTTGTCGCGTGCCCGTATATGCCCGTTGGCATTGAAGCCTGACGGTTATACAGATCTTGCCCTGCGATAATGGACCAGGCTGTCTTGATTGTATATCTATTTTATTCAAGGCCGCATGATCGTTACATTGAAAAATATCAATGATATAAAACGCTGCGGGCCAGGTCGACGGGCATCAATTCGCAGCCTTGTGCGTATTCGTGATTATCATCATTACCTATATGGCTGGACTTGGTGCTTTTTCCCATATTGTTGCCGGCCCGACGCATATGTTTTATGCGCTTGCTGCAGGCGCGACACCGGGTGTGGCTATGGGAAGCTTTTTTGTGCGGACACTCATCGGTAATGTTATCGGTGGCGTGGCATTCGTCGCGGTGTTGAACTATGCGGAGATCTCCCGGGAAGATGGAACTGACCGCATTGATGAATTTCAATTCTCGCCGCATAAAATTTCTGTAGATATTCACCTGATATGGTATGTGCAGATGAAAAGAGAGGAGATTGTGATGAATGTCGGAAAATACAGCAGATGAGCGCCTCTACAATTATGCAGTTATATCCCGCCCCGAGCCGCGAATGTGAACTGAAAGGGATTTACCTGCAAGCGTCCGACATCGCTGAACCGGCTAATCCGCAACCCTGGGTATATACAAATTTCATTACAAGCCTGGATGGTCGCATAGCGATTGAGCAACCGCTGAACGGGGAGCGTAGTGTCCCCGCTTCTATCACCAATAAGCGTGACTGGCGCCTGTACCAGGAACTGGCTGCGCGTGCGGATGTGCTGCTCGTGAGCGCACGTTTTTTGCGCGAGCTGATGCATGGCAAGGCACAGGACAATCTGCCCATCAGTACCGCGCCAGGCTTCTCGGATCTGCTTGAATGGCGTATCCAGCAGGGGCTTTCCCCACAGCCAGCGGTTGTCATACTCAGTGCCAGCCTGGATCTGGCATTGGCTGATTTTTGCGCGGCGTCTGCGCGCTCCGTTTATGTTGCCACGGGTAGACGCGCCGACACAAATGCGGTTCGTCGTCTGGAAGAGAGCGGCGCAAAAATGCTCTATGCAGGCACGGGCCGGGAGGTGGACGGCAAGCAGCTTGTCGAACAGCTCGTGAATGCCGGCTTTTACAAAATTGGCTCTTCCCCAGATGTGGTGGGTAAGATTTACCGTATAACACCATCAGGATAAAGATCCAGTCCGCCAAGGTG
>NZ_JAVVES010000081.1:0-10550 GCF_032250955.1 Sulfuriflexus sp.
TGGTGGAACAACGGGCCGCGATGTTGACGAGTGGGTCAGAAGTACCTGTAGACGGCGACTCTGACCCCGCTGGAGTGGATTAGGGGTCGGAATCGCGCGGGCGTGGCGATTTGGTGGAACAACGGGCCGCGATGTTGGCGAGTGGGTCAGAAGTACCTGTAGACGGCGACTCCGACCCCGCTGGAGTGGATTAGGGGTCGGAGTCGCGCGGGCGTGGTGATTTGGTGGAACAACGGGCCGCGATGTTGACGAGTGGGTCAGAAGTACCTGTAGACGGCGACTCTGACCCCGCTGGAGTGTGGTGGAACAACGGGCCGCGACGTTGGCGACCAGGTCAAAAGTACCCGTAGACAGCGACTCCGCCCCCTGCAGGGATTATTAAGTATTTGCCCGGTTCTTGATCAAATCATCGACCACGGCCGGGTCGGCCAGTGTCGAGGTGTCACCGAGCGTATCGAGGTCGTTTTCCGCGATCTTGCGCAGGATACGACGCATGATCTTGCCGGAGCGGGTCTTCGGCAGGCCGGGGGCCCACTGGATGACATCGGGCTTGGCGATGGGGCCGATCTCCTCACGGACCAGGGCAACCAGCTCATCGCGCAGGGCATCTGACGGCTCTACACCCAGCACCGGGGTCACGTAGGCATAAATGCCCTGGCCTTTGATCTCATGCGGGTAGCCGACCACGGCGGCCTCGGCAATGGCATCGTGCAGGACCAGTGCAGACTCGATCTCTGCCGTGCCCATGCGGTGACCGGAGACGTTCAGCACGTCATCCATGCGCCCGGTAATCCAGTAATCGCCATCGGCATCACGCCGCGCGCCGTCACCGGAGAAATAATAACCGGGGTATGTCTTGAAGTAGGTATCGATAAAACGCTGGTGGTCGCCGTAAATCGAGCGCATCTGGCCCGGCCAGGAACGCGTGATGACAAGTGCACCACTGGCCTCGGTCTCAGTAATGAGTTGATTGCTCGTTGTGTCGACAATGCCGGGGACGATACCGAAAAACGGGCGTGTGGCTGAACCCGGCTTGAGGGTGGTTGCGCCGGGCAGCGGTGTGAGCAGGTGACCACCGGTCTCGGTCTGCCACCAGGTATCGACAATCGGGCAGCGCCCATCACCGACCACCTTGTGATACCACTCCCAGGCCTCGGGATTGATCGGTTCACCGACAGTGCCGAGCAGGCGCAGTGACTGCCGCGAGGTCTTTTTGACCGGTTCATCGCCCTCACGCATAAGGGCACGGATTGCAGTCGGTGCGGTATAGAACACGCTGACCTTGTGCTTGTCGACGACCTGCCAGAAGCGCGAGGCATCCGGATAGTTTGGCACGCCTTCAAAAAAGACGGTGGTCACCCCGATGGCCAGCGGGCCATACAACAGGTAACTGTGGCCGGTGATCCAGCCGACGTCGGCGGTACACCAGAAGACATCATCATCGTGCAGGTCAAAGGTGTATTTCGTGGTCATCGCGGCATACAGCAGGTAACCGCCGGTTGTATGCAACACACCCTTCGGCTTGCCGGTTGAGCCGGATGTGTAAAGGATAAACAGCGGGTCCTCGGCGTCCATTTCTTCCGGCGGGCAGTCGGCAGAGGCCTCGGCCATGGCGTCGTGATACCAGATATCACGGTCTGTGTTCCAGTGGATCTCGCCGCCCGTTCGTTTCACCGTCAGCACGGTATGCACGTCCGGGCAGGCCTGCAGGGCCTTGTCAGTGTTGGCCTTGAGTGGCACGGCCTTGCCGCCACGCACACCGCCGTCGGCGGTGATCACCACCCGGCAGTCTGAATCGAGGATACGGTCTTTCAGTGACTCGGGTGAAAAACCACCAAAGACGACTGAATGCACCGCGCCGATGCGGGCACAGGCGAGCATGGCGTAGCCGGCCTCGGGGATCATCGGCATATAGATGCAGACGCGGTCGCCTTTTTTTACGCCGCGTGCCTTGAGCACATTGGCCAGTCTGGAAACCTGCTCGTGGAGTTCGCGGAAAGTGATCTTTTTGTCATCTGCCGGGTCGTCGCCTTCCCAGATAATCGCGACCTGGTCGGCGTGCTTTTCCAGGTGCCGGTCGATGCAATTATAGGTGACATTCAGCTTGCCGCCCTCGAACCAGCGGATATGCAGGTTATCGGCAGCATAACTACAGTCAGAGACCTTGTCCCAGGGCTTGTACCAGTAGAGGAAGGTCTCGGCCTGTTCGGCCCAGAAGGCATCCGGCTCGTCGATCGAGCGCTGGTACATGGATTGGTAGGTGGCCTCATCAATGAGGGCCTTGGCGGCGAAACTGGCCGGGACAGGATATTGTTTGTCAGACATGGATAGAGGGTCTCCGTATCAATGAACCATCAACTGTAACGGAAATGCGCACGGGATAAAAACCTTTTGCATGGCATTTCACTGCGGGTAGAGGAGTTTTGTTAGTGCTATCCGCTCCGTGTCCATGCGGGCCGTTTCAGCAAGAAACAATTCGGCCGTGGCGATAGCATCGCTCAGGGCATGGTGAGCCGGGTAGCGGGGCAGGTGATGCGCCTCGCGCAGGCTTGCCAGCCTCAGGGCAGCCGGCTGGTAGACAGCATGGCGGCGATCCAGCCTCCGCTGCGCCAGGTACTGGGTATCGACGACGGGCATGAGCCACTCGGCACCAAATACCTGCTGGCAGGCCGCCTGCAAAAAACTGATCTCGACTTGTGCATGGTGTGCAATCAAGACCTTCCCGGCGAGTTCCGGTAACAGTGCATGCAGGGCCATGGTGAGTGTTTGCCCCCCGGCCAGCATGTCATCGGTCAGGCGATGGATGCCGACATTGGCGGACTCGAGTGTGGCGGGCGTCTTTAGGAGGATGTGCCGGGCCGTGCCGAGCAGGACACGCCGGGCCTGGAGGCTGACATGGCCGATACTGAGGATGTGATCAGTGTGACAATCGAGGCCACTGGTTTCCAGATCCAGGGCCACGTAGTCGGCTTCGCGATAATCCTGATGAGTATCTGCGAACGGGGTAGCGAGAAAATCCCGGAGGGGGCCGGGCGGCGCACGCCTGTGGAGGCGTCGGCGCCGGTAATCCAGTGGTAGCAGGCGGGCCAGCTTCGACACGCGTTAAAACAACCCGCTCTGGTACTGATGCGAGACAGCGGCCTGTAATTCACTGATCACGGCGAAGGCATCTTTCAGGTGCTGGCACTCCAGCGCAGAAAGCTCGGTGGGCTTGAGGTAATTATCCATCTCCAGTCCGTCCAGGTATTGCGAAGACTGGTGTTGCAGACGCCGCAGGGCAATCAGTGACAGGGCATCGTGCAGGTTTTCGCCGCCCTCTCGACTCAGGGACAGGCTTCCCGCGGCCGCGCGCAGGCGCTCGTAGGTATTCACTTCGGCAAGGCCTTCGCTCAACGCATACAACCTCGCCAGCTCGACAATCGGCATGACACCATGCAGCTTGATATCAAAACTGTCGTCATGCTCACCGTCATGGACGAGAACAAACTGGCGGAAAAATCCCAGTGGCGGGCGCATGTCGAGGGCGTTGGCGGCAAGATGGGCAAGAAAGATACGGTTTGCGCTGGCCTTTTGCAGCGCAAACGCCTGCAGGTGGCTGAACAACGAGGCATCACCATAGATGCAACGCATGTCAAAAAAGTTGCAGGCCAGGAGCAGGGCCTTGGGCTCGGGGATATCAACCCAGCGCGAGAAATACTTTTTCCATGTTGCCATGGGTTGTCGCCACTCGTCATTGGTTGCCATGACATCACCCGGACAATAAACAATACCGCAGGCATTCAGGCCATCGGAGACAAAGCGGGCGAGTTGGGTAAAGTATTCGCCGTGGCTGGCCGCGGTATATTCATCGGAGAGGAGCAGGGCATTATCCTGATCGCTGTGCGCGGTGAATTCGCGGCGCGCCTGTGAGCCGACGGCAAACCAGCAAAAACTGATCGGTGCTGGCCCGAGTTGTTGCATCGCCAGGTAAAAGAGATGCTCGGTGATGGCATCGCCAATCGAGGCCAGGACATTACCGATGTGCTGTGCCGATGAGCCGCTACTGATGAGTTGCTGTTGTTGCTCGGGCATGCCCTTTGCAATCCGTGCAAGCTCGGCAACAGTCCGCGACTTGTGAATCGCGCCGACCATGTGCACGGGGCTGAGACTCTGCTGGCGCAGGATGTCGGTACTGCTGATTACGCCGATGGCCTTGCCGGCCTCAAGTACCGGCAGGTGGTGAATATTCTCCCGGCTCATTAACAACAGGGCTTCATCAAGACGCGTTGACGGCGTGACATGCTGGATGTCCGTGGTCATGATCTCGCTGACGGCAGTGCTCATCGACAGGCCTTGTGCCAGGCAGCGACTGCGCAGGTCTTTGTCGGTAATCAGCCCCTGTAACTGACCTTCATCGGTGATCAGAAGTGCGGAACTGTCGTTCTCGTGCATGCATTGCGCGGCTTGCTGAATAGCGGTGTCAGCGCCGATGCTGACCAGCTTTCTGTGCATGCAATCGCTGACATAATATTGTGACAGGCCGCCGTTAGCGGTTATTGAGGATTGCTGGCGTTGCAGGGCCTCGCGCAAACGGTGACTCAATGATGCATTGAAGCGCGCATCGAACGCCGGGTAATCATCACGTAAGCGCTCGAAGATATGGCAGGGTAACAGGTAGAGCAGGCAGTCTTCGCTGCAGATGGCATGCAGAACCGGTTCATCTTCCGGCCGTTCACAAAGCCCGGCATAACAATCGGTTTCCGCCAGTTTCTCGTAAAGACGCCCGTCCTCGTCGCGCAGCTCGATGGCGCCCTGGCGCAGGATGGCCAGCAGACCGGCTGTTTCTTCGCGGCTATCGGCGGGCGGGAATCTGTTGCCACGCCGCAGGTAGCTGATTTGCAGTTGTCCGGGCAGGGCATCGAGCTCGTCGGCGGGTAATTGATCGAACGCTGAGCAATTGGCCAGGAAGTCGCGTATCTCCAGCAGTTCGATTTGCATAGTTGCCCTTGATGCCTGTCAGTTCTGGTTAACAGGAAAAAGATAGTCCACCTGAAAAGAGTCTAGCAGAGAAATTAAATAGATAAAAAGAAACAACCAGGCTCACGCAAAGCGGTGAAGGCCGCAGGGAAAAGTATGACAGGGGAATAAAAATGCCGGCATACACAAAGTGTACACCGGCATCCGTTTTACGATGACAGGGTATTGATGATCGGCAGGTAGTTCAGTCGACCATCAATCATCAATCCCCTCAGTGGCTGCTTGAGGCACCGGCACCACGTGGGACGCGAATGTCCTCAACCAGGTGCTGGATGTGCTCAGGTGGCGCCTTGCTGACTTTCGACACGACGTAGGCGGTGATGAAGTTCAGCAACGCACCGATGGCACCGAAGGACTCAGGCTGGATACCCATGACCCAGAACTCGGCAGTGTCGGCGAAGTTGTTGGTTCCCGGGATAAACAGCCAGCCCTTGTACATGAAAATGTACACGAGCGTGGACCCAAGACCGACCAGCATCCCCGCAACCGCGCCGGTATTGTTGGCGCGCTTGTTGAAGATGCCCATCATCAACGCCGGGAACAGTGACGAGGCAGCCAGGCCAAAGGCCAGTGCCACCACCTGCGCGGCAAAGCCCGGCGGGTTCATCCCCAGGTAACCGGCGACCAGGATCGCACCCCCCATGGCGATGCGCCCGGCAAGCAGTTCTTTCTTCTCGCTGATGCCGGGGCGGAATACACCCTTGAGCAGGTCATGCGAGATCGCCGAGGAAATGGCCAGTAACAGACCTGCCGCAGTCGACAGCGCTGCAGCCAGCCCCCCGGCAGCCACCAGGGCGATCACCCAGTTAGGCAGTTTGGCGATTTCCGGGTTGGCGAGAACCATGATGTCACGGTCGATCTTGACCATTTCATTACCCTTCCAGCCAAATGACTCGGCCTGCGCCGCGAACTCTTCGTTCTTGTCATTGTAGTACTGGATACGGCCATCACCGTTCTTGTCTTCGTACTTGAGCAAGCCGGTCTTTTCCCAGTTTTTAAACCAGTCCGGGCGCTCGGCATAGGCCAGGTTGCCTTGTGGCGCACCGACTTCATCGACCTGCACGGTCTTGATCATGTTGTAAATCGCCATGGCACCAACAGCCGGGGCCGTGGTGTAGAGAATGGCAATAAACACCAATGCCCAGCCGGCAGAGGAACGCGCATCCTTGACCTTCGGTACGGTGAAGAAACGCACAATCACATGCGGCAGACCGGCAGTACCGATCATCAGCGACAGGGTCAGCAAGACCATGTTAAGTGACGTGCCCTTTTGTGCCGTGTATTCCGCAAAACCGATGCCGACCAGTACCGAGTCAAGCTTGGCCAACATGGTGGTGCCACTGCCATCGGCCAGCGTACTACCCAGGCCGAGTTGGGGAACAGCGTTACCCGTCAGTTGCAGGGAAATAAAGATGGCCGGTACGGTATAGGCAAAGATCATCACGCAGTACTGGGCGATCTGGGTGTAGGTGATCCCCTTCATGCCCCCCATTACGGCGTAGAAGAACACGATCGTCATGCCGATAAGCAGGCCGACCGTGAAGTCTACTTCCAGGAAGCGTGAGAAGGCGACGCCAATCCCTTTCATCTGGCCGATAACGTAAGTAATCGAGGCAACAATCAGACAGATCACGGCAACGATTCGCGCGGTTTGCGAATAGTAACGGTCGCCGATAAATTCCGGCACGGTGAACTTGCCGAACTTGCGCAGGTACGGCGCCAGCAACATTGCAAGCAGCACATAGCCACCGGTCCAGCCCATCAGATACACAGAGGCATCATAGCCCTTGAAGGCAATGAGGCCGGCCATGGAAATGAACGAGGCCGCTGACATCCAGTCAGCCGCCGTGGCCATGCCGTTGGCGACCGGGTGAATACCCTTGCCGGCGACGTAAAACTCACCGGTGGTAGTGGCTCGTGCCCAGAAGGCGATAGCGATATAAAGCGAAAAAGTCGCGCCGACGATGATATAGGTTAATGTTTGCAAATCCATTATTCATGATCTCCCGTTAGTCTTCATGAACGTCAAACTGGCGATCCAGTTTGTTCATGCGTGAGGCGTAAAAGAAGATCAGCGCTACGAAAGTGTAGATAGAACCCTGTTGGGCAAACCAGAAGCCCAGGGGATAACCGCCGAGTGAGATGGTGTTCATAACGTCGACGAGCAAAATGCCGAAGCCGTATGAAACGATGAACCAAATAATCAGGCAAAATAACAGCAGGCGAACATTCGCCTTCCAGTACTCCGCCGCGTTTCCAGTGGATTGCATGAGAGAGCTCCTTTTTCGTTTATATTGTTATATACGATTGTTATATACGTTTTGTATTATCGGATGGCGAAAAATTACGACTCTATTCAATAACCAACCTTTCCAGAAAAAACCGCTTTCCTGCCAAGGTTTTTTTAGCCACTTCGACGGGGTATTACTGACGCAATACCGGTATCGAAGCCGGGAACTGGCATGCGGTGAAAGGTTATCTCCTGGCCAGTACAGCTTGTACTGCCTGCGCCAAAATGGTGCAGACCGCCTCCGAGATTATCAGAACTAAAATAGAAATGTAATGGGCGGGTTTATTTATACCAGCGGGTAAAATCGGCTACGGCTGCACGCTCGACTCGATACTGGTTGACTGGCATAACCCAGGGACATGCCACAGGCAAGCGCTTGTGTATCAGGGACTTGCAGGGCGGTGCGGACAATATCCGGATACGACGTTCGCGCATCGGGGTGAGGATATCCATGGACCTAACTATCCTCAAAGCGCATGGACAGATCCACGGCATGGATATGCTTTGTCAGCTCACCGGTGGAAACGTAATCGACGCCGGTTTCGGCAATCTGTGGAATCGTCTCGAGTGTAACGCCGCCAGAGGCCTCGAGCCTGGCCTGGCCTTTATTCATCGCCACGGCGGTGAGCAGATCCGCCCGCTTGAAGTTATCGAGCAACAGGATATCGGCACCGGCATCGAGGGCCTCGCGCAGCTCATCAAGCGTCTCTACCTCGACCTCGACTGGCACATCGAGCCGCATGGCCCTGGCCTGTGCCACCGCCGCCGTGATGGAGCCGGCCGCGGCGATATGGTTTTCCTTGATGAGAATGCCATCATACAGGCCGACACGATGGTTATAACAACCGCCACAGGTTACGGCATATTTCAGTGCGCGGCGCAGACCCGGGATGGTCTTGCGCGTATCCAGCACCCTGGTCTTCGTGTGCGCCACCGCGTCGGCATAGCGTCGCGACAGCGTTGCCGTCGCCGATAACGTCTGCAGGAAATTGAGCGCGGTACGTTCGCCGGTGAGCAGCGCGCGCGCGGGGCCACTGAGGGTGCACAGGCACTGCTCCGGGGTGACGAGATCGCCGTCCGCAACCTGCCACGCTATCTCAATACGAGGATCCAGTTGGCGGAAGGCCTCGTTGACCCACTCGACACCACAGATAACGGCGGCTTCGCGGGTGATTATCCTGGCGCTGGCGGTGGCCTTTTCGGGGATCAGTGCCGCCGTGATATCACCACTGCCGACATCCTCGCGCAGGGCGCGGCGGACATCCTCGGCAATGACCTCTTGCAGTTCGCTGTCGATCACTTATTCGGAGATTTCCAGCAACTCGATTTCGAAGATCAGGGTTGCATTCGGCGGGATCACACCACCGGCACCGCCTTCGCCGTAACCGAGTTCAGGCGGGATGGTAAGTTTGCGCTTGCCGCCGACTCTCATGCCGACTACGCCCTGGTCCCAGCCCTTGATGACATAACCACGATCAACCGGGAAGCTGAACGGGTCGTTACGATCGACACTGGAGTCAAACTTGGTGCCATCTTCAAGCCAGCCGGTGTAATGGACGATGGCCGTCTGGCCCTTGCCGGTGGCTTCGGTGCCGTCACCCACTGTGAGGTCTTCGTAACGCAGGCCGGTTTCAGTCGTGATTTCGCTCATGTCACTCTCCTTAATATTGGCCGCACATTATACCTCAAATGCTTACCGAACCGGGGTCTGCGGGCGGGCAAAGTAGTCGTCGCTGAGCTTTTTCACCAGCCCGGCGAGCAGGACAAGGCTTACCAGGTTGGGCACAGCCATGAGGATGTTGGTGATGTCGGCGATGTTCCAGACCAGGTTGAGCGGGATCCAGGCGCCGACCACCACGAGCACGGTATAGACCATGCGGTATGGCAGCACGGCACGCCGGCCGAACAGGAACTCGGCACTGCGATCACCGTAATATGACCAGGCGATGGTGGTGGAGAAGGCAAAAAACATGAGACCGAAGCCGACCACCCAGGCGCCAAAGCGGCCAAGCGTCTGCTCAAAGGCATAGGCTGAAAGGGCCGCACCGGTATAGGCCTCGGGACGGGCCTCGCCCCAGGCACCGGAGATAACGATGACGAGCGCGGTCATGGTGCAGATAATAATCGTGTCGATGAATGGCCCCAGCATAGCCACCAGCCCTTCCCGCACCGGTTCATTGGTCCGCGCGGCGGCATGTGCCATCGGCGCGGAGCCGAGTCCGGCCTCGTTGGAGAATACGCCGCGGGCAACCCCGTACTGGATGGCCGCGCCGATGGCGGCACCACCGGCGGCGGCCGGATTCAGGGCCAGGTTAATGATGGTGGCAAAGGCCGCGGGAATGGCGCTGGCATTAAGGGCAAGCACGACCAGTGCGGCCCCGCAGTAGACGATCGCCATGAACGGCACGATGCGCGAGGCGACCTTGGCAATGCGGCGGATGCCGCCGATGATAACGAGGCCGACGAAGATCGCCATGACCACGCCGATGGCGAGCCGGTACTTGTCCGCCCCGGGGAAGATATAACGCAGACCATCAGCCACCGAGTTGGCCTGTACCATGTTGCCGATGCCGAACGAGGCAATCAGGGTAAACACGGCAAACAACACACCCAGCCATTTCAGGTTCAGGGCGCGGGCCAGTGTATACATGGGACCGCCGGAGATGGTGCCGTCCTCATGCACAATGCGGAACTTCACCGCCAGGGTGCAGGAAGTGAACTTGCTGGCCATGCCGACCAGTGCCGTGATCCACATCCAGAACACCGCCCCCGGGCCACCGAGGGCAATCGCCGTGGCGACCCCGGCGATGTTACCCGTGCCGACCGTGGCCGAGAGGGCGGTGGCCAGGGCCTGGAAATGACTGACCTCGCCTACATCAGTGGGCTTGTCATACTTGCCCCGCACCAGCGCAACGGCATGCTTGAAGCCGCGAAACTGGATAAAGCGTAAACGAACTGTCAGGTAGAGACCGGTACCGACGAGTAATACAATTGCCGGCAGTCCCCAGAGTTGACCGGCGATGCTGCCGGTTAATGAAGTCAAGTCAGTCAGCCATGTTTCCATATTTTCTACCCTGTTTATTATTATTTAATTTCACTGCTGTCCCGTTAATTCCCTCTCCCTGAGGGAGAGGGTTAGGGTGAGGGGATTTAGATTCGATAACACATTGTTTTATTTACTCCCTCATCCTGGCCTTCTGATAGAACAACTAGCCATTCGCCTAAGCTGTCTAACTACGACAGC
>NZ_JAVVES010000082.1:0-10283 GCF_032250955.1 Sulfuriflexus sp.
AGTACTGCGCGCACGGTGGAGAAGGCCCTGTTCGCCCGCCGACTGTTACTCACCGGTCGGCAAGTGCCGGAGGTCTACGCTACTGAGGTGGCCCGTGAACATGCCGACACCTCCATCGCCGAGCTGGACAAGGAGATCGAGAACCTGCTGTTCGAGACCCGGGTGCGCAAGGAGGTCGTCTCCGACACAGTGAGTATGTTGCTCCAGCGTGCGGCCGCGCGCCGCCAGTCATCCCTGAACGCGCCGACCGTACCAACGCTAGATCCACGGCCCTTGAGCAATGGCCGCGTCCCGTAACGGCTTTGCCATGCGCCGGCGCTGGTTCGTGCTGCTGACCCTGTTGGCGCTCGGGCTGGCGTTGGGCATCGGCGCCTTCCTCTGGCACGCGATGCAAACCTCGTCCGTCGTCGCACTCCAGACCCGGATCGAGCTGATGAAGCCCATCTTCACCACGATCCGGTTACTGCTGATCGCCTTGGTGGCACTGGCATGGCCAGCGATGACGCGAGGACTCCATCGATGGGGCCGGGTGGATGAGGCGGGGGCAGCGCGGTTGCTGTCCCTGCGTTGGCGGATCGTGATCTGGCTGGGCGTGATCGAACTGGTGCTTGGGCAGAACCTTCTGAGCCGATTCCTCACTGCATTGCAGGGAACCAGTGCATGACTGTCGATAGCTATCTGGAATTGTTTACGACCCTGTTCGGCTGGGCCTTCTACGGCATCCTCTGGGATGTGCTGGTGGGAACGGGCATCGTGTTCCTGCCGTTTCTCGGCATTCTCATCGACAACTGGCGGGAGCCGGCCGAAGGCGGCGAGTTCGGCACCGTCACTGGGTTGTCGCTGCGCCGTATGGAACTGGAGCTGTTTATCGCGTTGCTGGTTGTGGTCCTGGCCGGGCAGCCGGCCGCGCTGACGCCGTTGAACGCCGGTACGCTCAGCTACACACCACCGCCGACCTTGATCGATCCCACGCCCGCCACCGCGACGGTTGGCGCACCCCAGAGCACCTATGGCACGACCGGGTTCACCGGTTCACCCGCGACCGTGAACATCCCGGTGTGGTGGTACGCGGTGTTGGCCATGACGTCGGGGCTGAACCACGCCGTGATCGAAGGCCTGCCCACGGCCGCCGATATGCGCACCTATGAACAGCAGGCCCGACTGGCCACCATCGCGGATCCGCGCTTAAGGCAAGAGGCCAGCGACTTCTTCAGCCAGTGCTACATCCCGGCGCGCTCGAAATACCAGGCCGAGCGGCCGGCAACCGCTGCGGTCAATGCTTTGTTGAGCACCTACGGGCCGGACGATCCGGACTGGATGGGCTCGCATGTCTATCGCGACGCCCCCGGCTACTACGATACGCTTCGACCGTCCATGCAGATTGCGGGCTGGGCCTACAATGCAGTGCGCGACACTGAGTATGACCCAGCTGCACCACCCACATGGGGCAAGCCCTACTGCAAACAATGGTGGGAAGACGGCTCGATTGGTCTAAGAGAAAAGCTGATTAACGAGGCCGATGCAACATCTGCTGGATTTTCAGGCCTCGTTGTCGCCGTGGCGCCGGCGCTCGCAACCGAGAAACAGAACGACGCCGTCGCCCGCACCGTGCTCACCAACTCTCCGCCGAGCTGGTCGAACAATGACCTCGTGGCAAATAATTCCGGCAGCACTGGGTTGGTGAGCACTGCGGAGAACTTCGTGAAAGGCGGGCTGGCCTCAGGCGGCGTGGTCGCGGCATCGGCCATGTTCTCGGTAACCATGACCGCGGTCCTGCAGGCACTGCCCATGGTGCAGGCGGTACTTCTGCTCGGCATCTACGCCTTGCTACCCATGGTGGTCGTGCTGTCGCGTTACTCCATCTCCATGATGGTGATCGGCGCCATGGCCATCTTCACCGTCAAGTTCTGGAGCGTGCTCTGGTACCTGGCGCTGTGGGTGGATCAGAACCTCATCATGTCCATGTATCCGGACGTCAACATCTTCCTGCAAATCTTCGCCAACCCCGGCGAGCACGACATCAAGCGCATGCTGCTCAACATGATCACGACCAGCCTCTATCTGGGCCTGCCGTTGCTGTGGAGTGGGATGATGGCGTGGGCGGGGGTGAAGGTTGGCCGATCGATAGATGGAGCCACCAACCCGCTACGGGCTCCGGCTCAAGATGCCGGCAGCCAAGGCGGAAATATCGGCAAGACTGTCGTTACAAAAGGAATTAAACGCTAATCCTTTTCGTACCAACCAGCCGCGTCCGTGCCATCGTCCAGTTTGCCGGTCCGATAGTTAAGCACACCGCCGCGTACAGCATTATCTGTCGCTTCACTCGTATCAGAGGTCTTAGCGCTACTCGCTAACAAGCCGATAACGTTGACCATGATATTGATCAATATGCTGACAATGGCCTTGACGAATCGGCCAAGTCGTACGAAGCGGTTGGTTATACGGTTTTTGTAGATCATCATCATTATAATAGCTCTTACCTAGCTACTTTTCGCAGCGTCTCTGGTAAAAACTTATCTATTTCCTCATCTGAAAATGTCATTTCTTCACGCATTTTTAGCCCCTGACTGGCGTGTTTGTAAGCCTTGGGGGTTGTTCGCGGTGCTGACGAGTAAATTCCGGCTAGCTCAGTCTGTAGTTCATCTCGTGTCTTCCTAACCAGGTCCATGTCGATTTCTATTGCTTGAAGATCGGTAAGTATTGAGAGATAGGACTCGCGGATATTCCATAACTCAGTCGCAGTTTTCTTGTGCTGCTCAGCTTGCTGCCCAGGGTCTACATCTTTGACGTACGCATTCAGAACGAGCAATGCAGTGGAAATGACTGCCGATACAATAGCGGCAATCTGACTGGTATCGTGTTCTCCAACAAGCACTGTTACCAAACCACCTGTTGTCAATGCAGACAAGACAATCTGTGCCAGCTTTACTCGGGCTAGCCATTGCATGCAAAGGTCAGCGTCTTTTTCGTGGGTCTTGGTTGCATAAACCACACGGCCAAAACATTCCCTGATCTGTGATTCCAGGGCAGACTTTTCAACGTTAGGCTGGGAACTCTGTTCCATAAATCTCTCTCCATTTCTGTCGCGCAGTCCAACCATATTTGTCACTTTGGTAACTACATGCCTCGACAGCAATGTTTTTGCATCTTAGTGCTTTATATTCAAAAGCACCCTTTCGCCATACATATTGATTAGCACCTGGTGATAGCCAATATTGTTTATCCGTAGGCTGCGTTCTCAGATATTCAAAAAAGTCCCGACTCATAAAATCATAGTATAAATACGATTTGTCACGATATTCGTAACCCCGAATAAAATTGTAGGCTAAAGTGTCGATCAGCAATCCACTAATTGGGATATCCCATTTTTTCTTCCATGCTCTCGCCATCTTACATAGATTTTTAAGGTTCCCGTTACAGTCTTTGTCTATACGATTGATTTCGGAGATCTCGGGGCGAGGATTAGTAGTTTTCCACGAGCCCCCGCCATTAGAGTCAGGAAATGTAAAGCTGCCGTCCGTATTAACAAATGCAGGTAGTGTTTCGAAAGTAATGCCATCTTGGAAGGAGACGGCCACGATCTGACCGTCAGCACCAACATGCGTTGTAGAATAAGTCTTTTGAAGAGCACTCCTTACAAGCTGTAGTAGCGCTGACTGTCCGTTGCCAGAATACGCGTTATAGGTGTTGTAGTATGAAACAGGCAACCAAAAGATCATATCTACATCGCTGGTTTTTCCGGTGGCAGTGTTTCTGCCAAAAGAACCAGCATATATGCTGTGATTGGTTCGGGAGTCGGTGTTCCAAAACTCCAGGTTAAACCTGCGAGTGATTAGTTCGTAGCGGCTTGATATTGAATCCCTGTTTGTAACAGCCAGGTTGCCACAAAATGTTTTGAAATCTTCCCCAACTCCCATGTCGTTATACCTGATCCACTCACTGTGTTACCGATTCTGAAGACGTTTTTTCTTGGGACTTTCGGTGTCCGATATCTTCTCAGCCGTGTCCAGCAATTGCTTAATGTTTTGAGGTGTAAATCCTGCATCCTTAAGGTATCGAAGCAAATGCATTGCGTCGGGGTTCTCGTGGAGGTAGTCAACGATCTCCGGGTCAGTGGAAGAGGAGAGCCTGAAAAGGACATCGGGATCGGCGGCGAGGGTTTTTGCCAGCGCCTTGATAATCTCAGGACTTGGCGGGCGTTCTTTACCCCGTTCGATGCGGCTAAGATAGGCAGGTGATATTCCCACCAGACCTGCGGTCTCGCGTAACCCCAAGTCCTGGGCGACGCGCAAATCACGAATTGTCTCTCCAAATGCCTTCATAATCGTAAATATATACTGGCGTTTAGTGTTATGCAACAGTAAAAGTATCTGGTATATTCTGGTAAAGTATGGAAAAGTAACCCGGCTGCGTCTGCGAAATCTGTTAATTTAGTGTCCGATCAAGGACAACAGCTTCCGGGAGTAAGGCATGCAAAATGAAGAAGTATTAAAAATAAAAGATGTTGCCGCGCTGCTGAAGGTCGGTGAAAAGACCATCTATTCCATGTCCCAGTCCGGGGAGCTGCCAGCTTTCAAGGTCCGGGGACAGTGGCGATTTTCCCGAAAGGACATCGATGCGTGGATAGAACAACAGAAACACACAAGCCAGGATTTCGGCGAGGAAGACCAAAAATGATCCAAGCTTTGGTGGATGGAGTTTATATATGAGCAAAAAGAAGAACAAACAGGTCGAGAACACCATACCGGCGGGATACACACTCGACTACGTTTCCGGAAATCAGGTCAAGGAGACAAAGAAAGAGCTGGTTCGCCAGCGGATTGTCCGTGCCCTCATTCATGAATACGGATTCTCGCCAGAGGATATGGATTTGGATTTCTCGATCGGCGGGCGCAAAAAGGTGGATGTCGCCATATTCCACCATGGTAAGGATCACGCTATCGAAAACCTTGGTCGGGCCGTCCTTTGCCGTCCTGAGCCGAATGTTGGCAAAAACACGGTACGCATCCGAGATTTCGAGCAGGCCGCTAAAGACCTTGATGAAGTAGAGAGCGTCATGCGCGAGGTTGATGCCGTGCAGTACGGTCTCTGGACCAACGGTCTGGAATTCTTTTTCCTCGAAAAGGAAAAAAAGCGCTTCGAAATCAAGTGTAACCCCATCGGTGATTGGCCGATGGCGGAAGAGTCGGTGGGCACCAAGGATGTCATCTCCGACGCCCACACCCGTGTGGCCGATAACGAGATGCTGAAGATCACCTTCCGTCGCTGCCACAACTACATCCATGGCAATGAGGGCATGCCCAAGGACGCAGCGTTCTGGCAGTTCCTCTATCTGATCTTCTGCAAAATGCATGATGAGAGCCTACGTGGCAAACAGCGACAGGCTTGGAAGCGTCGCTTTTGGGCTGGACCAAAGGAGCAGTTTGAGGACAAAGGCCGCAAGGAGATTCGCAAGCGGATTGAGGAACTCTTTGCCGATGTAAAAAAGAAATACAAGAAAATCTTTCGCGGCAACGAGGAGATATCTCTATCAGACCGTGCCCTTGCCTTTATCGTTTCCGAGTTGGCCAAGTACGATTTCACCCGCACCGATGTTGATGCCAAAGGCGTCGCTTACCAGGAGCTAGTGGGCGTCAACTTGCGAGGCGACCGAGGCCAGTATTTCACCCCGCGAGGCGTGGTGAAGCTGGTCGTTGAAATGCTCGATCCCAAGGAAAATGAAACCTTACTGGACCCAGCGTGCGGGACTGGCGGTTTCCTCGTCGCCACCTTGGGGCACATGCTAAAAAAATTCCGCGATGAACAAAACACCCAGCCAGGGAACGAGAACACCACCGAGTTCCTGAATGTCCATGAGCAACTGAAAGAATATGCGGCGGCCAATGTTTTTGGTGCCGATTTCGATCCGTTTCTGATCCGTGCTGCACAGATGAATATGGTTCTGGCGGGCGATGGCCGTGGACACATTTACAATATCAACTCGCTGGAGTTCCCCCTGGGTCATCTGGCTGATCTACCAATCGCGAAGAAAGAAATTCCGCTGGGTTCCGTAGATATCATCGCAACCAATCCGCCGTTTGGTTCAGACATCCCGATCACAGACAAACACATTCTGGAGCAATATGAGCTGGCGCACGCCTGGGAACAGGACGGCGAAGGCGGTTACCGCAATACCGGCACGCCCAAGGGAAGTGTTTCTCCCGAGATCCTCTTCATCGAACGGTGCATTAAATGGCTCAAACCGGGCACCGGCCGCATGGGTATTGTTTTACCCGACGGGGTTCTGGGCAACCCAGCAGCTGAATACATCCGCTGGTGGATTATGCGCGAAACGCAGGTGCTCGCCTCCGTTGATCTGCCGGTGGAATCTTTCATCGCCGAGGCCAACGTCAACATCCTCACCAGCCTGCTGTTCCTGCGCCGCAAGAGCGAACAGGAAAAACGCGCAGAGGCTTTGGGTGGTATTGAGGAATACCCGGTTTTTATGGCAGTCGCGGACAAGGTTGGTTTTGACCGCCGCGGCAACAAGCTCTACAAACGCACGCCAGACGGTGAAGAGATTGTTGAGCCTAAGCAACATATTGAGCGTATCCGGATTGGCGGGCGCTATGTGGAACGCACCCTGACCCGAAGTGAAAAGATCGAAGACAATGATCTGCCAGTCATTGCGGAGAAGTACCGAGAGTTTCTCGAAGAACATGACGGGCGGTCGCCTGCAAGGAAAAAATCGGGGAGCCGGGTAAAAGCACAACCCAGGAAGAAGGCAACGGCCCGATGAGCGACGACGACATCATGGAAGCGCAGCAGGATGCCGCCGAAGAGAGCGGCCCCGATAACTTTTTCATCGATATTCTGACCGGCAACAAGGAAAGCATCTCGCCCAAAAAGCTGCTGGTGCAGAAGGTTTTGCGCCAGCTCATCGAGAGTTACGGATTTGACCGGGATGACCTGGAGGTGAACTATAACCCCCAGATCCCTGGCCAGGGGCGCAAGCGCATCGACATCGCAATTTTTCGCCCTGATGCCGAGCACACCAACGATAACCTGCAGCGAACCATCGTCTGCAAGAACCAGAAGAAGCGTGACAAGCTTCGCTCCATAGCCGAGGCTGACACCGACCTGCGCGAGCTCAAAGAGCTGTTGGAGCTGATACCGGGTGCGACGCTGGGTATGTGGACCAACGGACAGGAGGAGTTCCTGCTCCAGGTTGAGCGTAGCCGTTTTGAAGTTAGGTCCAAGCCGCTAGGCGTCTGGCCGGTACCGGGTGAACGCACGAGCGATCTTGATCGCACCGGTGGAGTTATTCAGGTCAGTGCAGAAGCAGAGGACCTGGAAGATATCTTGCTGCGCTGCCGTCAGTACCTGAACCGTAATCTGGGCCTCGACCACAAGGATTCCTTCAAGCAGCTGGCAGTGCTGATGTTGGCCAAGATCCATGACGAGACGCGGCCGACTGGTGAGCGCAAGTTCTGGATCAAGGGCGACGAACCTTTTACCGAGGCAGGTCAGCAGGCGATTGCCCAGCGCATCAACGAATCCATTACCGCCGCTAAGGCCTGGCAGCCAAACCTGCTGACACGTGGTTGGGATCTGACGCTGGAACCGCACGAGACCGCTCGCGTGGTCATGGAACTGGCCCGTTACTCCCTGAGTGAAACCCAACCTCGATTTCGGACCGGGGCCTTCCGGGCGGTCGCACGCAGCGTGATGGACGGGCGCGAGGGCCGCTACCCTACGCCACTTAACGTTGCCGAGATGGCGGTGGAGATGCTCGACCCGCAACCTGGCGAACGCATCATGGATTGTTCCAGCGGCACCGGAACCTTCCTGGCCATGACCGCCGCGCACATCTTCAAGAAGAAACTGGCGGCCATGGGCACCTCACCCGACGAAGCCACCAATGAGCAGATCCGCCAGGCGCAAAACGAAACCGCCGCCTGGGCGGCCAGCAACGCCCTGGGCTGCGACATCGATCCGTTCCTGGCCGTCGCCAGCCGCATGAATCTGCTGTTTACCACCGGCAATCCCGGCCGTGTGTTCCGCATCGATGCCCGAACCTTCCCGGACGGTGATCTGGATGGTATCGAGGCCGCCCGCCCTGCGATGCCGCTGGGCAGCATGGATGTTGTTTTGCTCAACCCCTGGTTCTCGACTCAAGACACCGTGAGCGACACCGCCATCCTGGAGCGCTATGACCTGGGCAACAATTGGGAGCATGACGAAGAAGGTGGATTCCGCAATACCGGCAACCTGAACACCGGCGGCGTGCCGCCCGAGGTGTTGTTTATCGAACGCGCCCTGCAGTGGGTAAAACCTGGCACCGGGCGCATTGCCATTTTATTGCCAGACGGAATTCTCGGGAATCCAGGCGATGAATACGTGCGCTGGTGGATTCTGCGCCATTGCGAAGTGCTGGCGAGTGTCGACCTTCCTGTTGAACCCTTCAAGGTCACCGTCAAGGAGTATGGCCTGACGCCCGCCTTGCCCAGTCTGCTGGTGCTGCGCCGTCGCGGTCAACATGAGCTGATCAATACCGAGCATCCCGAATACAAGGTGTTCATGGCTGTGGTGGATCGGGCTGGTGTGGATGCTCGAGGCAATCTGCTTTTCCAACGCGCTCCCGATGGTGAAGAACTGGTCTTTGATGAGGAAGTGATTGAGCGGGTTCGTGAAGGTGGCGAAGTGGAAATCCGCCGCACCACGCGCCGTAATCGCCGCATTCATGACGAGCTGCCGCTGGTGGCAGAGAAGTACAAGGAATTCCGCGCAACCGGTGAGGTGACGTTATGAGCAGAAAATTCCAATGCAGAGCGATTCCAAGCACCTGGCTGGAAAATAATGGTCGTCGCCTCGACTGCGGGCCATATATGTCGGGAGCTGTTGAAGCTAAAGAACTTCTCAAAAGTCATCCTAATGAACCATTAAAGAATCTCACGGCGGGTCACAACGGCGGGATTTTCAATGGCCCACGCTTCCCTCGGGTTTACGTTGACGACCCCGCGAAAGGAATACCTTTCCTTGGAAGCACCGACATACTGGATGCAGATTTGTCCTTCGTATCTTTGCTTTCGAAAAAGCAGGTGGAGGGGAATCCGGCTTTGGTTCTCGATGAGGGGTGGACCTTGATTACCTGCTCAGGAACTATTGGTCGAATGGCATACGCATCAGCTGAGATGAAAGGCATGGCTGGTTCACAACATTTTATGCGAGTAGTTCCTGATCCCGAAAAAATCAATTCCGGCTATCTGTATGCCTACCTTTCCAGCCGCTTTGGTGTGCCGATTGTAGTATCAGGTACTTACGGCGCGATCATTCAGCACATTGAGCCACATCACATTGCCGATCTCCCTGTTCCTCGTCTCGGTGCAATGGAAGACGAAGCGCATGACTTAGTTCAAGCGGCAGCAGATCTACGCGTAGAGGGGGTGGAACTCCTCAAGACCGCTGGTCGTTTGGTCAACGATCAATTTGGATTCCCAGATAAGCTCGCCTTGTCACATCGGGCATTTTCATGTTCGGTCGCATCGTCTTCGCTGGTACTAAAACGCCTTGAGGCAACCTTCCACGACGCCGTTGCGCAGGAAAGTGACCGATTGATAGCGAGTGTTCCACGCAAGGATGAGCTTTCAACGCTTGGCATCTCTATCAGCGAAACTGGACGGCTGAAACAAGTCTTCGTTGATGAGGAGTACGGTGCACCTTTCCTGACAAGCGGTGAGATTTTCCGCCAGAGATACGAGCCGATCCGCTTTCTGTCCAATCGACTTCTGCCTGATGAAAGTGAGTGGGCTACACAGGAGGGAGATCTTCTCCTGGCTCGGAGTGGTCAGGTTGGCGGCATTATCGGGCGTGGTGTCTGGGCTGATAGCCGCTTTGCTGGGGGCTGTGTATCAGTGGATGTGCTCCGCCTCGGAGCCCAGAACTCGCTGATTCTCCCCGGCTATCTGTACGCCTACCTTTTCCTCACCGATGTTGGCTATCGGCAACTGATCCGGACAGCGGCGGGAAGCTCCATTCCGCATCTCTCGGCCCCAGATGTGTTGCGGCTGCTCATTCCGAGGTGTGATAGCTCCATTGAGGAACAGATCAATAATCTTGTCTGGGATGCCGGTCGCAAGCGGGCTGAAGCACAGGAGAAAGAAGACAAAGCTCGCACCCTCGTCGAGCGCACCATTGAGGAGGGAGGTCGCTAATGGCGAAGGTCATACCCATCGGGCAACCCGCGAACGAATCTGAACGCCAGGCCATTGGCTTCCTTCGGGATCACTTGCCCGATGGCTGGC
>NZ_JAVVES010000083.1:0-9924 GCF_032250955.1 Sulfuriflexus sp.
ATTGCAAAAGATCCGCGACTGGCTGGATAAAACCTTACACAGCACCTTGCCAAAAGGGCTGCTCGGCAAAGCCGTATCGTACCTGGATAAAAACTGGCACAAACTCACTATTTATACACAAGATGGTCGGCTCGCCATTGACAACAATGCCGCTGAAAATGCGATAAGACCTTTTGTGATCGGACGAAAAAATTGGTTATTTAGTGCCAGCGTCAACGGCGCAAAGGCCAGCGCCAACATTTACAGCCTGATCGAAACCGCGAAAGCCAATCAACAAGAGCCCTCGCAATACCTTCGGCACATTTTTACCGAATTGCCAAAAGCGACAACCGATGAAGAAATTGAAGCACTATTACCCTGGAATGTGAAGTTGCAAGGTGGGGTTTGCTGATCACTTACGATCTTCTGGGTTTACCCGTCCGCACTAAGCTGATGGCCTAACGCGGCTGGTGGATGCCCGTCCAGCGCATATTACCCTGATGGTGTGCTCGGGCGTGGGCCTCTGCATCCTGCTGGGCGGCGGCCTTGTCGGCATGACACGCTCTGCTGTACCAGCCCTCCAGGCTGTGAAGGCTGTGTGTGCAGATGGCGTAATAGGGCTTGTCTTTGGGGCAGCTGCCGGACTCCGGGTAATTGCCTGCGGCCAGTACCGAGGCGGATAGCTGCAAAAACAGGCAAGCAAGGATCGCCAGGCAAATAGCGGGGCGAGTCATTGGGGCTGACATTGGGAGAAGAGAAGTCCCCGTCATAAATGCAGCCGCCGTAGCTCGGGTTCCGGCTGGCTGCGCTCCCAGGCAGCATGGAATGTTTTCAGTAACAGTCGTGCCTCGCCGGGATTATTGAATTCTGCCAGACCTTCAAAGCGGTCATTATGTGCCCGGCGAATAATGCCGACCTCATCCACCACCATAAAGGTATCCACGTGGTGATAGTCTTCGCTGTCGGCGCGGTGGATGGAAACATGGCTGCTGATGCGGCGCGCCAGTTCCACAATCCGATGGCCACGCGAGACCACTTGCGAAGGATTCAGTATCAGGATTTTGACGTGTGAGCGGGGATTATGTAGCGCCACGTTTTTTACCGCATCGATAAATTCATCGTTATCAAATACTCTCGGGTCCAGATTGGGCGTAAAGAGATACAGGGAGCGCTGCCCCTGTTTGGCCATGTGTATGGCGACCTGCTTATTGTCTTCAAGGCCCTTGAGGTCGATATAACCCCGGGTCTCGCCGAGGACCTGGTTCGGTAAATCGCGGATGTTGATGTGCACATCCATCGGCGGCAATGAGCGGGTCATGTGTTGATGCGGAATGCCTGCATCCATAAAGATTTCTCCCTGCGCCGTGAAATCATGTCGCAGATAAAAATCGATGGCATGGGTCTGCGCATCGAGTTGCACGCGCTCGAGCTGCCGGGCCTTGGCGATGGTGATCAGCGCGGTGAGCATCTCGCTGCCGACGCCGCGATTGCGCCAGGCGCGCAATACCGCCATGCGACCAATCTGGCCTTCGGTCGTCATGCGTGCGGTGCCAATCCCCCGGCCCTTGTCATCCTGCGCCAGAATATGCACACAGCTTTCGTCTTTACCGTCCCATTCCAGCTCGGGCGGTACGTTTTGCTCGCCAATAAACACGAACTCGCGCAGGATGCGCAGTTCGGCCTCCGCATCCTGCCAGTTGACGCGTTTTACCGTGTAAGGTTTGTTTGTGTTAGATGTTTTCGAAGTAGACATAGTTTTGGTTATACAGTGAGGTTAGTAAATCTGCAAAGTGGTTCTGGTGTAATGCCGTTTCGAGCTGCGAATAGCTCACCGAGGGCTGATCACACAGCAGGGGTGCAACAAAGGCCAACTCGGCATTTAACGGGTAGGCCTGGCCATCAATAAACAGGCTGGCGCCAATGTCTTCATCCATAAAGGCAAAGCGCAGCTCGTCATTGCGGAACAGTTCACCGGCCTGTGCAAAATCCTGCAGGAACTGTTCGGTGCCGGTCTCTTCGCAGTGCGGATCATTGGCAAGCGGTTGGGGATGTTTGGTCTCGGTGATGAATTCACCGAACCAGTGATTGATGGCCTTATCGTCGGCGAGCATGCCGCGCAGGATTTCACGCACCTGATGCAGGGCGGCCGGGGAGATCTCTGCCGGGGATTTCTGCAGTTGCAGATCGGGGTCACTGTAACGCTGCGCGGCATCCAGTCGGGCCGCAACGTGATCGGCAAAGCCGCTGAGCAGCTCGGCATGACTGGGGGCGCGAAAGCCCACGGATAGCGTGATGCAGTCTTCCAGTGCGACCCCGTAGTGGGCAACCCCCGGTGGCAGGTAGAGCATGTCGCCGGGCTGCAGTATCCACTCTTCACTCGGCCTGAAGTCACGCATGATACAGAGATCCAGGTCTGGCAGCTGGTTCCCTGCGTCCACCGGCCCCTCGCTGATCTGCCAGCGGCGGGTGCCCAGGGCCTGTATCAAAAATACGTCGTACTGATCGGTGTGTGGGCCGACCGAGCCGTGTGCCGGGGCATAGCTGGCCATGACGTCATCCACCCGCCAACGGGGGATGAAGCTGAATTGATCCAGCAGCTCGGCCAGTTCCGGCACGTAACGGTTGCACTCCTGCACCAGCAGGGTCCAGTGGGTTTCGGGCAGCTCGCCGAAACGGGTCTCTTCGATGGGGCCGTGTTCGACGGACCAGGGGCCGGGGCCGGCGTGTTCGAGGACCAACCGGGATTCCACCTCCTCTTCGCAGGCCAGTCCGGCCAGTTCGTCAGGGCTGATGGGGCAGTCGAAGTCGGGCAGGGCGCCACGGATCAGCAGCGGGCGTTTTTGCCAGTAGTCACGCAGGAAGGTTTCGGCGGTACGCTCGCCCAGTAATGTCAGGATTTTTTCCATGTGGCTAGTGTACGTGATGGTGCTGTGTGAGTGGACAAAACAGGCTTAAAAAATGGAAGAAAGAAGCGGGGAAATCCGTCATAAAAATGTTGAAAAAAAAGGCCGCACTTAGAGGAGCGCGGCCTGAATGGAGGAGAAAGCAACGACATCTGCATGGGAGGGAGGAGGAGCCGTTGCGCCCTACGATTCAAATTATGCAAATGCCAGAAATAATTGCTGTGAACTGGGTCACAGTTTGTCATATATCGAAGCATACTTTGGGTAAGCTTTTCTTGCCACAATGGCCGGCTTTTTATTGGGCTGCGGTTTCGATATTGAATGATCACCTGCATCGAAGGAAATTCGTGGATAAAAAAAGGGGCGCTTGCGCGCCCCTTAGGAGGGAGAGTAATCATGCGATCAGCCCCGGGGGGGATGGAACTACTCGCATGTTTATAGGACAGCAGTTTATGTGCCAGTTTTCGCGGGGCTGTGGAAAATGGCGGAATATGGGCTTTCCTTGGGCTGGTGGCTGGGGGGTGTTTAATATTTAGCCAATAGTGGTGCTGCCTAACGGTGCAAGTGACAATTTTACGTTATCTTTGTGCCCAATTTTCGTCGGTCCGTTTCAAAACAGGCAATGATTGATCAAGGCAGCCGGGTTTGACCTGGATTTCATCGGATTCAACCGCTGACTAAATGCCGAAGCTGGTGCGGTATAACGAAAGAGGGGAACTATCCTTTCCCTACTATTTGTTTGAATTCAAGCATATAAAAGGGGGGCATTACGCCCCCCCGATGTATTGATCAAGAACCCTATCTATGGGTTATTGAAACTGCGTGACATAAGTCGACGGTTGATACACCAAACCCGTCTGATCGAAGCCGACGAAATCGGCATGGCTATCACCGTTGAAGTCACCCACCATGCGCGGGAAATACTCGCGGCTGAAGCAGTAGTTAAAGCTCTGGCAATTGTAGTCCTCCCACCAGGCCGCGCCTGTAGACTCAGTGACATTGAAGTCAGGCGACCCCTGCCATTGGCTACCGAAACCCTTAGTGTTGTCGATGCCGAGTTTATTATTCGCGACATAGACCCCGGCAGAAGCATAGCCAACGATATCCTTGAAGCCGTCGCCATCGACATCGGCAAGGTAGCGCGGGTGGATGCCATACCCAGTTCGGTGAAGAGTATTGTTGCCAATTTTGGTTGTATTGACGATTTTCTCCATCGCCCAGCCCTGGTCGGCGACAAATTGTGTGGACCAGGTGGTAAAGGGTTCGAAGGCGACATTGCCTGGCGTACTCTTGTTGATAGCAACGGGGACGCTGGCATTGGCAAAGCCGATGGCATCCGGCAGGCCGTCGTTATTCAGATCGACCATCTGCCGGGGATGCAACTCGGTACGCCAGCCGTTTTTGTAGGCAAAGGCGCCGGGCAGTAGGTCAGTCCAGGCTCCCGTCGTTGCGCCATCCCAGCGGCTGAATGTGCCATCACAATCTGACTTCAGAGAATAGGTAGAGGCTTCCCCATACAAGACCAGATCGGTACAACCATCGCCATCGAGATCACTGGCAACGATGGGATATTTGTTCCGATCCGGATAAACGCTACTCCAGTCGTTGGTGTCGACAATGGCCGTGGAATGGCCCAGGCCGGCACCATTGGACGTGTAGACAATCATTTTACCGGGACTGTTTCTTTTCGCATGAACGAAGTCCGGATAGCCATCGTTATCAACGTCAACCACGTAGGCACTGTCATAGGTCGCATTCCAGTCGATGCCGGTGATCCAGTCCACCGGGGCGTCGAATCCACTGCCGTTATTCAGTCCATAACGCACGGTGTTGGCACTGGCATCGACACCGACGATATCCAGGTCGCCGTCGTTATCGATATCGACGAAGAAGCGCGGGTCGCGCTCGATACTGGCATAAATACTGGGAATCCAATTACCCGTTGACCAGACTACGGGAGCTTGTAAGCCGGATGCTGAACCAGAAGCTATGCGGGTAGTACCATCGCTAATGAGTACCACATCATCGAAGCCATCCTGGTTGATATCCACGACCTCTCGAACATGTACTGCATTACGCCAACCAGCATTCCAGCCAGCGATCTGACCCAGGGGCCGAGAGGATTCCGTTAGCACCACCTCAGCCGTTTGCGTCAGGGTATTGGCCGTTGGTGTGGCATCGTCTTCAAGTGTCAACGTGATTGTGTAATTACCCGGTGTCGCATAGACATGATCCGGTGGATACAGGGTTTTAGTGGTGCCGCCATTCCACACCTCCTGCGTACTGCCGTCGCCCCAGTCGAGGGTGACATTGGCCAAGGTTTGCGGTGCATTGGCCGCGACGCTGCCGCTGACCCTGACGGTCGCCTGAGCGATGCGCTCGACGATGAGATTGTTGGACAATCCCGCGCCGGCGGTATCGTTATCGAGATTATCATTGATGCCGTCACCATCGGTGTCTGCATTGTACGGATCCAGCCCCCGTGCCTTTTCCTGAGCATCCGGTACGGAATCGCCATCATAGTCACCGGAAATCGGCGACGAGAATACCTTGGCCGGATAGCGGTTGGCATCGATCTGGTTAATCGCAGTGACTGTCCAGCCATCACGCACCTCTTCATAATCGCTGAGGCCGTCGTTATCGGTATCTGACTTGGTGGGGTCCGTACCATTGACGATCTCCTCGCGATAGCCCAGGCCATCGCCATCAGCGTCTTCCAGGTAGACCAATAAAATTTCGTCAGCGGCATTCACAGTAATTTCGGCGACGTTGTAAGCTGCTGTCGCCGAATCGTATACCGTTTCCACGTCGCCTTGCCCCAGGTCTGAGCGCTTGGTAACAATCCAGCGCGCCGTTCCATTAGGCTTGGACACAGGCAAGGTACGCACCGTATCGAGACCGGATGACTCGGTGTACGGGATGTTCAGTATGGAATTCAGAATAGCATCCAGTTTTTTCCCTGGATTCGTGTTATCCGAATTTACCGCCACCCTGTAAAGCTCCGTCTCCGCATAAGGTCCGTAATCGACGAGGACCTTGGCGGTCCTGGCATCGACACCCTGTTGGGTAAACGCAAAAGGCATTCCATTGATATCAGTAATCTCCATCAACGCGGGTTTTACAGTCATTGACCGAGCCGCCGTCATCATCGTCCGGGTATCTTGCAAGGTTAAGTCGTTATTCTCATAAATAAGATTTTCGACAACATCACTCCCCGCCAGGCTCTGCTGGGTAAAGCCGGGATAACTCAAAGTCGCCAGCGGCTGAAAGGGATGCTGGCCATCCGCCGCCTTGGTCGCCGATAAGGTGAGACTCTTCAGCGTAAAGGCAATATGGCCCGGGTTAGACACTTTTACCGTCAGATCAACCTTACCCCCATTCCATGTCGTATTTTGCTCCACCCCTTCCGAAACCATATTCGAATAGGTCGATTTATTCTCCAGTGAAGCGGTGGCAGAAAAACTCACTGTCGATTCCGCTGACGCCGTAACAGAGGCGCTGGCCGAGGGTGGCGTGAATAAACCCACACTGGCTTCGGCGGTCGCCTCGACGCCAACCGTGGTACTCGTACCATAGGTTGTCGAGGCTGAAAATGAGGTTGAATTACTACGGGTTGTACTACCTACTTGATTTGTACTATTGCTATCATCAAAGTCATAACCAATGTCTGGCAGACTGGTGATTTCCACCTTTAATTCCGGCAAATCCGCAATCAGTGGATTAAAGAAGTACGGGTTGCTGCTACCGACCCCCAGCGTTAAGACCTCAGCACCGTCGCTATAACCGTCACCGTCTGTGTCTGCATCCTGCGGATTGGTGCCATAGATTTGGGTTTCCTCGGTATCACTCAGACCATCGCCATCAAAATCGGCACCAGGCGTTATAGTGGAATCGCCACCACCGCCCCCGCCACAACCCGTCAGGGCAACTAATGCCAACCATAAGATAAAAGCTGGCATGCGGGTCAAGATTGGTCTCATTGTGCTACTCCCTAATTCGTTAGAATACGATCGATGCTGATTGCGTTATTAGTGGAAGTGACACTAACAAAGACACGAAAAGGTCTAAATTAGCCATGTGGCTATTTTCAGATGGCACCACAATAAAGCAGCGCTGCCCGTTATCTACCTGGCGTGCCAATAACCCCTTTTGAACAAGTATTTAAGGGTATGAGATCACACAATAGAAGGTTGCCTGGTCGCTTGAGCAGCAGCCAGCGCGCTTTCGTCAGGATGGACTCATAACCTTTGTTTTTCAGCTCTTTCGCTTCCTGTGCGCGAACCTCGTCAATCGCCTTGCTCAGGTGCGCCATGATATGGAACCGGTCCAGGATATGGACCGTATCGCCGGCCTTCCTGGCGATCACTTTCAAGTATGGCTTCCAACTGAAATGTAAAATTAAAATATCTCCAGTCCCGCGCCGTAATCGGCTACATAGACATGCTTGTCTGTGACAGTTACGCCATAGGCATAACCCGGGGTGTCATAAAAATCGAGGTCAATCGGCGCCGAGGGATCGCTGATATCGACGACCCGCAGCCCGCCATCATATTCCGTCACGAAGGCGCGACTGGTGCTGACGGCAACGTGCTGGGCAAATCCAGTATTCAGCACGACTACGCCCACTTCCACCGGTACGGTTGGATCAGTGATATCAATAACCCGCAGACTATAGGTATCCGCCACATAGACATGGCTGCCGCTGACTGTGACATCGCGCGCATCGCCCGGTGTATCAACAAACGCGACTTCAACCGGTGCGGCCGGATTGCTGATGTCGATCACCCGCAAGCCTTTGTCGTAATCGGCGACATAGGCGTAATTGCCGTTCACAGCGACAGCGTAGGCAGTACCCGGTAATGCATACGATCCCACTTCCGTTGGAGACGCCGGATTACTGATATCCACCACACGCAGACCACTGCTGACATCCGCCACGTAAACATAATTGCCACTTACGGCAATATCCCAGACTCTACCCAACTGGTTATTAGACCCGGCTAGAACCGGGGCTGCCGGATTACTGATGTCCAGCACCTGTAAGCTGTTATCATCCGCGACATAGGCATAACTACCGTCGATTGCAATTGCACGCGCCGTACCTGGACTATCGTATGTGCCAACAGTTAGCGGCGCTGCGGCATTGCTGATGTCGATAATTTTCACGCCATTAAAACCATCCGCGACATAGGCATCATTGCCACTCACGGCGACATCCCATGCGTTGCCCGGTCTGTCCGCGTTGTAAAAACCGATTTCAAGCGGATTTACCGGGTTGCTGATGTCAATGACGCGCAGCCCATTGGCATTATCCGCCACATAGGCATAACCACCCGTCACGGCGACGCCGGTGGCAAATCCCTGCGTGTCGATAGAGCCGGACTCGCTCGGTGCAGCCGGATTACTGATATCAATGACGCGCAGGCCGCTGCCATAATCGGCCACGTAGGCAGTGTTACCGCTGATCGCGACACTTTTGGCATTGTTCGGCGTATCATAAAATCCGACTTCAGCCGGCGCGTTTGGATTACTGACATCAATCACACGCAAGCCCTTAAATAAATCGGCGACATAGGCATAGTTGCCACTTAACGCCACCGCAACTGCCGAACCTGCCGTATCATAAAATCCGACTTCGGTCGGTGCGGCCGGGTCACTGACGTCAATTACGCGCAAGCCAGCGGTTGAAGCTGCCACATAGGCAGTGTTACTGTTGACCGCGACCCCTTGTGCCCCGCTTATGTTCACTCTGCCTACTTTAACGGGTGCAACGGGATTGCTGATGTCGAGTATCTGCAAACCACTACTTAGATTGGCTATGTAGGCATAATTGCCACTGACGGCAATGCCTAGGGTGTTGCCCGGCAAGTCGTATGAATCAACGATTACCGGTGAGGCTGGATCTTGCACATCGATGATAAGCAAACCGCTATCGTCTGCCACGTAGGCATAACTGCCTGTCACGGCGATGCCCACGGCATCACCCGGTGTATTGATATACCCCAGCTCTATCGGATTGCCAGGGTCGGTGATGTCGAGGGTCAGTAATCCAGAAGAGGCGGCACTGTAGGCAATGGTGCCTTGCACCGCGACCGCTTGCGGTACCGGACCGGTTAGTCCGCCTGTCATGGCTATCGAACAATTCACCAGGACACTATCGACATTGCCAGCGGACACGCTACCCATTCCCTGACTGACACTACAATTCTGATTTGGCAGGCCCGGCTTGCTCAGAACGCTGACGTCATACCCAGCCTTATCCGCAACCACTGTAGTAAAAACGAAACTGCCGTCAGCGTTAAGCTCCAGGTCGTCACCAGCATTGTTCTGTAATACCAGTCCGTTTCCAACTAAACCTGTGACGGTACCGCCGATGGTATATGTCGCGTTATTCGTGGTAGTACTATCCGCGCCACCCCCACCACAGCCCGTCAGGGCAACTAATGTCAACAACAGGATGAGAGCCGGCACGCGCATCAAGATAGGTCTCATTGCTCTACTCCAAATTCGTAAATACACGATCGACGGTGATGTTTTGCTGAAGCACAAGAAGGGCAAAGGCGCGTTTGTCTGTGATCGACAGCACCCGGACGGCGGGGGAACGCCGCAGTGTGATTTATTCAACTGGCTGAGTTTCATAGCGTTCCCTTCTCATTGCTGCGTCCTGCCGGAGCATGCGGCTCCAACTATGAATCGGAGAGAACCTTATCAAGGCCACGAAAGGGACTAAATTAGCCATGTGGCTATTTTTAGATGGCAGCTACACGCAAAGAGAGCGCTGCCCGTTATATACGGCTCTTCAGCAGAATCTGTGGGTAAGTTTTGGTTCTGGCAAAGCCCCCAACGTATGATATAAAGCGATTTCAGCCGCTCTGAAGGTTCGAAAACCGTAGCCTTTTCTGATGGTCAGTTTTGCTTTGGTATTAAACCCTTCGACAACACCGCTGGACATCTGGCCTTTTGCCCGAAACCAGTTGAGTAACAGTGTTCGATGCCGTCGTAACATTTTGGCTACTTTCTTCATCGGCGCAATCTTTGATCG
>NZ_JAVVES010000084.1:0-9859 GCF_032250955.1 Sulfuriflexus sp.
ATACGGAAGCAATCCTGTCCCTGTCACCGATAACACAAAGACTTGCAAAACGGGAGGAGACCATATACGGATTAGCGTAGTGTAATCCGACACGCCCGAACTAAATTTTGTCGGATTACGTCGTTATCACTCCTAATCCGACCTACAGCGCCTCCGCGTTGGGCTTTTAAATACTATTCGAAAGTTTTACCAGTTCATCAAGTTTATTACGGGCTGCACCACTGGCAATCACTTCCTGGGCCTTTTTCACACCGGCCTCGAGTGACTCCACCAGGTCGGCCGCGTAGATGGCCGCACCGGCATTAAGTACGACGATATCGCGCGCGGCGCCGGGAACGTTATCGAGCACCTGCATGACAATTTTGAGGCTCGCCTCGGGGCCATCAACAGCCAGGTCTTCAAGCTTGCCGCTTTCCACCCCGAACTGTGCCGGGGTAACCGTGTAGGTCGTGATCTCGCCATTTTTCAGCTCGGCGACTTTCGTCGGTGCGGCGATGCTGATCTCGTCCATACCATCTTCCGAATGCACGACCAGGACGTGGTTGCTTCCCAGTGCCTTCAAGACCTCGGCCAGTGGTTCGACCAGCTCTGCCGTAAAGACCCCGAGCAGCTGGTTCGGTGCGCCGGCCGGGTTAGTGAGCGGGCCGAGTATATTAAAGATCGTGCGGACGCCCATTTCCTTGCGTGGACCAATCGCATGCTTCATGGCACTGTGATGCCTGGGCGCGAACATGAAGCCGACGCCAACCTCATGAATACACTGTGCGACCTGCCCGGCGTTCAGTTCCAGATTCACGCCGGCGGCCTCGAGCAGGTCGGCGCTGCCGGACTTGCTCGATACCGAGCGGTTACCGTGCTTGGCTACCGCACCGCCGGCCGCCGCGACCACGAAAGTGCTGGCGGTGGAAATATTAAAGGTATTCGCCCCGTCCCCGCCGGTGCCGACGATATCAACCACGTGCGGGCCGCTTACCTTGACCCCGGCGGCGAGTTCGCGCATGACACTGGCGGCAGCGGTGATTTCATCAACCGTCTCGCCTTTCATACGCAGTCCCACCAGGAAACCACCGATCTGGGCCGGCGTCGCCTCACCCGTCATGATCAGGCGCATGACCTGGGTCATCTCTTCACGTGTCAGCGCTTGCTTGTCAACTACGCGGTGAATCGCGGCTTGCATATCCATTTCGTGTCTACCCTCTACCAGTCTTTTGTTATTTTTTATTTTGCTCGAGAAAATTACGCAGCATATCGTGGCCATGCTGGGTCAGGATCGACTCCGGGTGGAACTGCACACCCTCGATGGCCATGGCCTTGTGCCGTATGCCCATAATCTCGTCAATCTGGCCGTTTTCGTTCTCGGTCCAGGCAGTGACCTCAAGGCACTCTGGCAAGCTGGTCTTATCGATCACCAGTGAATGATAGCGGGTCGCTTCCAGTGGGTTGGACAACCCCTTGAAGACGCCTGTGTCATGATGTTTCACCATCGAGGTCTTGCCATGCATGATCGCGTTGGCATGCACGATCTTGCCGCCAAAGGCCTGGCCAATACTTTGATGGCCAAGGCAGACCCCAAGGATCGGCAGCTTGCCGGCAAAGTGTTTGATCGCTGCAATTGAAATGCCGGCCTCGTTCGGGGTACAGGGACCGGGCGAAATCACCAGGTATTCCGGTGCGAGTTTTTCGATCTCCTCAATTGTAATCTGGTCATTACGATATACCTGCACATCCGCACCCAGCTCACCAAAGTATTGCACCAGGTTATAGGTAAAGGAGTCGTAATTATCGATCATTAATAGCATGATAAAAGCCCAACGCAGAGACGCAGAGACGCAGAGGTCGCGAAGAAATTATAAATTGTTAACAACACGCTTAATCCCATGCTTCAAAACTGGTTCATTAAAATTCAACAACAAGCCGAGTTTTAACCCGCTTAGTTTTAGATACGACAACAATTGCGACTCGTGAACCCGCAAAATATTTTCCGCCACTTTTAATTCTACAGCCACTATATCTTCCACCAGCATATCCATTCTGTACGCGACATCAAATTCAAGCCCCTTATATTCAGCTCGAACCGGCACCTCACATTTACATTGTATACCCTGTAAATCCAATTCTTTTGCGAGACACTGCTGATATACGCTTTCCAACAAACCGGGGCCTAACTGCCGGTGAACTTCAATTGCTGCACCAATAATCATCCCTGATATATCATTTTCTTTCATTACGCCCTCCTTGGCGTTCTTTGCGACCCCGCGCCTCTGCGTTGGGCCGTTACTTCAAACCGGCCGCGGCCAGGGCCACGGCACGGAAGATGGCGCGGCCCTTGTTCATGGTTTCGTCCCATTCGTTCTGCGGTACCGAATCTGCGACGATGCCTGCGCCGGCCTGGATATGCAGGGTTTTGTCCTTGATCACGGCGGTGCGAATGGCGATCGCGGTATCCATGTTGCCGCTCCAGGAGATGTAACCCACGGCACCGGAATAGACGCCGCGCTTGACCGGCTCGAGTTCATCGATGATTTCCATGGCGCGAATCTTCGGTGCACCACTGACGGTACCGGCGGGGAAGGTGGCGCGCAGCGCATCCATGGCCGACATGCCTTTTTTCAACTTGCCCGTCACATTCGAGACAATATGCATAACGTGGGAGTAACGCTCAATGAGCATCTTGTCGGTCAGTTCGACTGTGCCGATCTCGGCGACCCGGCCAACATCATTGCGCCCAAGGTCAATCAACATGAGGTGCTCGGCAAGCTCCTTCGGGTCGCTGAGCAGGTCGGCTTCCAGGGCCCGGTCTTCCTCCGCGGTTTTGCCGCGCGGGCGCGTGCCGGCGATAGGCCGTACCGTGACCTCGCCGTCCTCGACGCGGGTCAGGATCTCCGGCGAGGAGCCGACGATATGGAAGTCGCCAAGGTCAAGGAAGTACATATACGGGGACGGGTTCAGGCTGCGCAGGGCTCGATACAAATCCAGCGGCTCGGCCGTGTACGGGATCGACAGGCGCTGCGAGAGCACCGTCTGCATGACATCGCCCTCGACGATATACTCCTTGACCTTCTCCACCGCGGCCTTGAAGCCGTCCTCGGTGAAACCGGAAATAAAGTCTGACTCCCTGACCTCGCTGCCCGTCGACTCGCCATGATGGTATTCAGGGGTTGCCTGCCGCAACCTGGCCACCAGTGCATCCAGTCGCTGCTGGGCAACGTTGTAGGCATTCTCGATGTCGGGGTTGACGTGAATGACCACGTACAGCTTGCCAGAGAGGTTATCGAAGACGACCACCTCGTCGGAGACCATGAGCAGGATATCCGGGTTGTCGAGCGGGTCCGGCTTGTTGCCGCCGGCCAGTTTCGGCTCGATATAACGGATGGTGTCGTAACCGAAGTAACCCACCAGGCCACCGGTAAAACGCGGCAGATCCTTCACTTCCGGCATGCGGTAGTGTGACTGGAATTCCTCGATGAAGTGCAGCGGGTCCTTGACCTCACGGGTTTCGACGACCTTGCCGTCCTTCTCGATCTCGATCGTATAGCCGCGCACGCGCAGCAGGCTGCGACAGGGCAGGCCGATAATGGAATAACGGCCCCACTTCTCGCCGCCCTGTACCGATTCAAACAGGTAAGAGTACGGGCCGTCGGCAAGCTTGAGATAGGTGCTCAGCGGCGTGTCGAGGTCGGCAAGGACCTCGCGCATCAGGGGGATGCGGTTATGGCCGGCGCTGGCGAGTGTGTTGAATTCTTCGGGTGTCATGGTCATTTCCTTCACATGTCATGGATACAGGGGCATTACTGGTTCTGTTTGCAGACCAGCGCCACCATCGTTCATCCAATCCTGTTTCCATGTTCATGTATCCGGTAAATGACTGTTATTCTTGTTTCAAGAGGCCAGTTGCGCTTCGGCGTTCTCGAGCAGTGATTCTAGCTCAGCCATGGAATCGATCAAGCCATCCGGGTTTGCATCGGCAATATTTTCACCGTGATTATAGCCATAGGTCATGCAGGTAATCTGGAAACCCGCGGCGCGTGCCGCCTTCACATCGCTGACCGAGTCACCCAGCATCATCGATTGCTGCGGGGAAACGCCGAAAAATTCCGCTGCATGCAATAACGGCAAAGGGTCCGGTTTCTTCTTCGGTAGCGTGTCGCCACTGATGACGATGGCAAATTCGTCATAGATACCGAGCTGCTTGAGTAACGGCACGGTAAAGGCCTCGGCCTTGTTGGTAACACAACCGAGCTTGTATCCGGCCTTCTTCAGGTAATCCAGACCTTCACGCACACCTGGATACAGGGTGCTACGCACACAGGTATTCTCGGCATAAAGTTCAAGATAGATGGGATAGGCCTTTGCCTTCAATGCCTCATCCGGGTAACCATCAAGGTCATTAACGAGTGCCCTTTCGACAAGACGTTCAACGCCGTTGCCAACCCACTGACGCACACGCTCTTCGCCGCGCACGGGCATACCGAGCTGCTTCATCATCTCGTCTACACAGTAGGCGAGATCCGGCACACTATCGACCAGCGTGCCGTCGACATCACACAGTACCATTTTCGGTTTTTTAAGGCTCATATTGTAGACCCAGTATTTAACACAAAGGTCGCTGGCCCACAGAACCGCTTTGCGGTTCATTATGGGTACCCTAACCATCGTTCCGATGGTTCAGGGCAAGGCGCAGAGGGCGCAAAGAGAACTTTTGTTAAAAGCCATTCTCTGCGAGCTTTGCGTCTCTGCGTACTCTGCGTTTATATCACTAAACTATATCAGGAACCGGCCTTGGCCAGTTCGTCGCGCATCTGGCCAATAACGGTGTCATACAGGTTTGCATCGGCATCGTTTTTGGCATTGAAGATGGCAGAACCGGCAACGAAGGTATCGGCACCGGCCCCCTTTATTTCACGAATGTTATCGACCTTGACGCCGCCGTCGATTTCCAGGCGAATCTCACGACCGGAGTCATCGATAATCTTGCGTGCCTCACGCAGTTTTTCCAGCGTATGGGGAATAAAGCTCTGACCGCCAAAACCCGGGTTAACGGACATCAGCAGCACCATGTCGACCTTGTCGATCACATGCTTGAGCACGTCCAGCGGCGTCGCCGGGTTAAACACGAGGCCGGCCTTGCAACCTTCGCCCTGGATTAACTGCAGGGTACGGTCGATGTGCTCGGAGGCTTCCGGGTGGAAGGTGATGTAGCTGGCACCGGCCGCGGCAAAGTCCGGGATGATGCGATCCACCGGCTTGACCATCAGGTGCACATCAATCGGCGCGGTCACCCCATGCTTGCGCAGGGCTTCACATACCAGTGGACCAATGGTCAGGTTCGGGACGTAGTGGTTATCCATTACATCAAAGTGCACGATGTCGGCACCGGCGGCCAGAACCTTGTCGACTTCATCGCCCAGCTTGGCAAAATCAGCAGACAAAATGGATGGTGCAATAAAATTTTCGGCCATGGTCAGTCACCTTTATAAATTCGTTGAGTTCGCGCCCGTTCCAGGCACACCCGTAAACAGAACGCCGCACTTTACCCGATCAGGCTGGCTTTTGCAGCTTTTCAGGTTATGATCAGGCCTCTAACCCAATCTTGCGGAGCCCGGCATGCCCACAACAATAACCAGATATTTTTATATATTTTTCATGGGGATATGTTTGAGCAACGCTGCCGTTGCCTCGGATACCGCCAAGGAAAAGCGCTGGGCAGAGCAGATTGTCGATGCCCTGATTATCGGTGAGGCCGTATGGCTACAGGCCGATGGGCAGAAATTCCTCGGTATCTATGCCGAGCATGAGACCGACAAGCCGCACGGTGCCGTTATCGTCCTGCATGGCTCCGGGGTGCATCCGAACTGGCCGGATGTCGTCCAGCCGCTGCGTTCCGAGTTACCCGCTCACGGCTGGGCCACGCTGTCACTGCAACTGCCTGTTCTGGATAACGAGGCCGATTATAGAGACTATGCGCCGCTATTTGCCGAAGTCCCGGCACGCATCAAGGCCGGCATTGCCCACCTGAAGCAGAATGGCTACGACAATATTGTCGTCGTCGCACACAGCCTTGGCAGCAGCATGGCCGCCTCGCACCTGGCAAAAGACCCGAGCGATATCACCGCCTTTGCCGCCATCGGCATGTCCGTCTACACGGATGCCGACCCACGGATGGATAACATCGCGGCCCTGGAAAAGATCAAACTGCCGGTACTCGATCTCTACGGTAGCCAGGACCTGGAAGCCGTACTCAGATCAGCCAGGGACCGCGCCCAGGCCGCCCGCAAAGCGGGCAACAAGGATTATCGTCAGGTCGAGGTCGCCGGTGCCAATCATTTTTTCCAGGGGCTTGAAACCGACCTGGTGCGCCGCGTGAAAAGCTGGCTGGCCAATTTCAAGACGTCCGTCGATGAAGCAAAAGAATAACGCCCACTGATACCAGGAGAGCTCATACTATGAGTCTTGCGATTAGCCTGCACATGCTCGCCGCCACCATCTGGGTTGGCGGTATGTTCTTCGCCTACATGGCCTTGCGCCCGGTGGCGGCCAGCCAACTTGAACCGCCCCAACGCCTGCCGCTATGGAAGGATGTGTTCGGTAAATTCTTCCCGTGGGTATGGTTGTCCCTGATTGTCCTGCTGGGCAGCGGTTACTGGATGGCCTTCAAGCTGTTCGGCGGCTTCGCCACGTTTCCCCTCTACGTGAACATCATGCAGGGCCTCGGCATCATCATGGTGCTTCTATATATGCATGTCTTCTTCGCTCCGTATAAACGCATGAAGCAGGCTATTGCCGCCGGTGACCTGTCTACAGCCGGCGCCAAGCTGGCGCAGATACGCATGATTATTGGCGTGAACCTGAGTCTGGGGCTGATCGTAACTGCCGTGGCCAGTGGTGGAAGGTACCTTTAAATTGATGATTTAGGATTGCTGATTGATGAATTTAACGATCATCATTCATCAATCCGCATTCATCAATTGCTCTATTTCATTCCCCGGGACTTTTTGATGATTTCATAGGCTGAACGTATTTCCTGCGTCTTTTCCTTGGCCAGTTCCATCATCTCTTCCGGCAGACCTTTGGAAACGAGTTTATCCGGATGATGCTGGTTCATCAGCCTGCGGTAGGCCTTCTTCACCTCGGCATCACTGCTGCTGGTAGCAATATCAAGTACGGCGTGGGCCTCCTGTATGGATAAACCAGCAGGCTGACCGGCGGCCTGACGGCCGGTATGGCGCTGGGCCTTGACCATGGTCTCAAGGTGTTCCACCTCGTGAGGGGTAAAATGCAGGACTTCACCAATCCGCTCGATGACCTTGCGCTCGGCCGGGTGCATCACACCATCGGCATAGGCGGCATGCAGCTGAATCTCGATAAACATGCGCAGCAGGGTCTCGCGGCGATGACATTCCCGGCGGAGTTGCTCGAGGACATCGTCCAGCGGAAAGCCTTCCTGCTTGCCCTCATTGAATAGCCGTTGCGCAGCCTTTTGCATATCCGGGGAAAGATTCAGCTGGGTCATAATGGCTTTGGCGATGTCGATCTCATCGCGCGTCACCTGGCCATCGGCCTTGGCGACATAGCCCATCACGGAGAACGTCGCCGTGAAAAAGGCGCCCTGTACCCGCTCCTGTGCCCCGGGTGAAAAGTCGCTGTCAGACAGTCCTCCCATGCCCTTGTCGAAATTGTGCCCGAGGGCTGCTCCCATCAGGGCACCCAGTGGCCCTCCGAGCATAAATCCGAAAGCCCCGCCAATAACTTTTCCCCACCAACTCATACACTTACCTCATAAAGACTCAATCCAGAAAATCCCCGTAAAACCGGCTATTTATTAGCTGCCTAAACTCTCATATAGTTGTGAAATCGTACAAGGACTGCGTCACACAACCTGCAGGCATTTAGTTCGCCTCCCGAGAGATGATACAGGATAGTATTATGCCCCTTACCGCCAAAAACCTGATAAGTGCCGTCAGCGACCTGGTCTCGCTACCTGAAACCGTATTACGTGTTAGTGAGATGGTCGATGACCCGCGAAGTTCCGCTGCCGACATCGGTGAGCTCATTCGCCAGGACCCCGGACTCGCCGCCCGCCTGCTGCACATAGCGAACAGTCCCTTTTACGGTTTCCCCTCTCGCATTGACAGCATACCGCTTGCCATCACCATCATCGGCACCGATCAGTTACGGGATATTCTCCTCGCCACGAGTAGCATCCAGACCTTCTCTGCCTTTCCCAATGAACTCGTCTCCCTGGAAACCTTCTGGCACCATAGCCTGCGCTGCGCGGTGATTGCCAGGAGCCTGGCGGCCCATCTGCATGAAACCAACGTCGAACGTTACTTCACGGCCGGTTTGCTACACGATATTGGCTATCTGATTATTTATCACCAATTACCCGAGCTCGCTTCCCGAACGCTTACCCACAGCAATCGCAACCGTGAGATTGTGCATATCGTCGAGCAGGAGATCCTCGGCTTTGACCACTGCATGGTCGGTGGTGAATTGCTCCGCCAGTGGAACCTGCCGCCATCGCTCTGCGAGGCGGTCGAGTTTCATCATACACCGCATCTCGCCAGGCAGTATCGCAGGGAAGCCGCGATTATCCATATTGCCAATTTCCTCGCCAACACAATGCCCGGCAGAGCCGGTGGTGATGTTGAGGAAAGCGAGGCACTGGACGTCACTACCCTGCAAACCGCCGGGCTGACACCGGATATTTTACAACGCGTATTGAGAGATGCTGATGCCCAGCTTCACGAGACCATGGAAATTATGATTTATAACGAGGCGGCCTGATACCGGCCTGGCTATTTTCCGCTTCGCGCCAGCCAGAACCACCAGACAATAAAACCGATAGTCAGCAGGCCGAGTATATTTATGAGGATAGTTTGCATACGTTAGAGTGTAGCAAAATACCCCCAGGGGATCTCTGCTCAAGCCATCATTCCAGCCAGCACGAAAGTAATAGCGGCGTAATCCAACTGCATTGCCTGACGCCGGCACACGGCATAATATCAACCAATACGTAATTAAAATATCAGCATTAACAGAACCCCGGTAGCCTGAAACTTATGTTTATCTCAATACGCCCCCTTCTTTTTTGCAGTGTGCTCCTGTTAAGCCTGCAAGCCACCCCTGCACGCGCCGAGACCTGTACACAAGTAGTTCAAAATATCGACCAGCAGCATCGCAAGGCCCTGAACAGCCTTCAGCCTGGCAGTGACGACTACCTGCATGCGCTGCATGCAATCGAAGACGACATCTTCCCGGCACTGAAACGTTGCCCTGCCAATGCCCCGTTGCTGGTGGCCATGGCCGAGTTACAACTGTCGCTCGGTCAGCCACCGATCGCCCGACTCTATGCACAGAAGGCGCTCGAGCTTGCCCCGGATAGCTGGCAGGCACATAACGCTGCCGGCAGCGCCTTGAACATGCAGGGGAACTTCCTCGCGGGGCTGCATCATTTACAGCGCGCGGGCACCTTGCAACCGGACAATTTTGCCCTGCTGGTTAACCTGTGCAGCAGCTATGAACGCAATCAGCAATATGCCGAGGCGATTGATGCGTGCAGTCGTGTCATCGACAACGGTCCTGCTGAATTGCGTGGCACAGCCTATTCCCTGCGTGCCCGCGCTCACGAGGCCCGTGGCGAACGGGAACAGGCGGTGCGTGACGACAAGCAGGCTAAAGAGTCTGGTTTCCGAAGCCCGACCGGGGTTGACAAGACCAATTGATGATCGCGAAATGATGATTGATGAATGAATCCCGACTACCTGGGGATAAGGGGTCGGGATAAGGGGTCGGAGTCGCGCGGGTGTGGTGATCTGCTGGAACAACGGGCCGCGATGTTGGCGACCAGATCAAATGTACC
>NZ_JAVVES010000085.1:0-9632 GCF_032250955.1 Sulfuriflexus sp.
AAAAACGACCTCAGCGCTACCCTATTGTTAAAACTAAAAAAAGAAATGCCGGTCAGTCTTAACTGACCGGCATTACGCTCTCGAGCGGGCTTTTTTTTGTGCCCTTCTGCCAGCAGAACCGGGTCCCGGTTTGGGCAAAAGAGCCAAATAAGTGCACTTTGGCATCAAGATACCCTTTTGCTTGCCGATATAGATAGTACCTCTGGTTACTCTCTATGGTAGTAGCACTATGAAAAGTCTAAATTTATCACTGGCGAGGAAGCTGCTCAGCCTCATGATTGCCGGGCTGGTTTCCTTTGTCAGCCTGTTTTTGCTGCAGCGCTATGCGGTTTCACAAGTGCTGGCCGTGACCGCCGGTTCGGGTGCGGACCTCGTCGCCCGGGCCGAGTCTGCGGCCAGTAGCGCGGGCATGCTTATGCTGATTGTGACGGTCATACTGGCGGTGGTTTTTGCCGGTCTGGTGTTCCTGCTCCAGCACAGCCTGAAGCCACTGGGCAAGCTGGCCATGGTAATGAAACAAACCAGTGAGCAACATGACCTTTCATTGCGCGCCGATGCCAGCGGCAATGGCGAGGTCGCCGATATGGCACGGGTCTTTAACACCATGATGACGGATTTTCAGCGGGTTCTCACCGGTCTGGCTGATTCCGCTGCCACGTTGAGTGCATCGACCGAGGAACTGGCGGCGATCAACGAGCAGACCAATGGTGGTGTCGCGGAACAGAACCAGGAAACCGATCAGGTTGCCACGGCCATGAATGAAATGTCGGCCACCGCCCAGGAGGTGGCACGGAATGCCGGCCAGGCTGCCGAGGCCGCGCACAATGCCGATGGCCGCTCCCAGGAGAGTGCCGAGATATCAGTGAATGCCATGTGCGGTATGGATAACCTGGTCGCCGAGGTTGAAAAGGCCGCCAATGTCATTCGTGGGCTGGAAACGGAGAGTGACAAGATTGGTACTGTGCTGGATGTCATCAAGGGGATCGCGGAACAGACCAACCTGTTGGCCCTGAATGCGGCCATTGAAGCCGCGCGTGCGGGTGAACAGGGGCGTGGCTTTGCCGTGGTCGCCGACGAGGTCCGGGCATTGGCCAGTAAAACCCAGCAGTCAACCGAAGAGATCAATACCATGATCACCAGCCTGCAACAGGGCTCCAAGCAGGCCGTCGCGGTCATGATTGAGGCCGAGGCTCTGGGCAAGCGCGGCAGTGAGCAGACCGAGTCCGCTGCTGAATCACTGGCCGAAATCGCCGGTGATATCAGTGTTATCAACAGCATGAACACCCAGATTGCCAGTGCCGCCGAAGAACAGACCGCGGTAACCGAGGAAATGAATCGCAGTATCATGAATATTGCGCGTGTTTCCCAGCAAACCGCCTCCGGTATGGAGCGCACCACGGATTTAACCCGTTCACTGGCTGACATTGCTCAGCAGTTAAGCCAGCAGGTGGGGAACTTCAGGTTGTAATTGATGATTTAGGATTGATGATCGATGATTGTTGTACAGTTTAGTGCTAGTCATTAATCAGTCTTGCTAATATCTGGCCTACATGGCCCAGTAGAAGCGCAACAAACAAGTGATAGCCGATAATTTTCCTGACATTCATCAATCATCATTCTGCAATCATCAATATCTTTTCATTCACCAATCATAAAACTCTTGGGAGGAGACTAGTGGTTACTTGCTACTTGCTACTTGCTACTTGCGTATTGTGTGATGAAAGTTTTTTCATCAGTCCTTCCACCCCGTTGCGGCGGACTTCTCTGGAAAAGTTTCGACGGTAATTGTTCAGCAGGCTGATGCCGTCGATACTGATGTCATACACCTTCCAGCCCCCAGCTGTTTTGTGCATGCGATAAGCTACCGGTATCGCCGGACCAGTACTTCGCCGGATCTCGGTGCGCACCAGACTGTCAGTACTATCCGGCTCCAGGCGTGTGGGTAAAATCACAACATTTTCATCCGTGTATTCAGCCATCGCCGTGGCATAGGTTCTTAATATCAGTTTCCGAAACTCGTTCGGGAATTGCTGTTTCTGTATGGCCGTCGCTTTGCGCCAGTGTTTGCCGAGTACCCAGGCCGCCATCCGTTGCACATCAAAGTGTGGCAGTACAATCTCATCGGCCAGTGCATAGACGCGTTGAGGGTTTTTCTTCACCTCTTCACGTTCCTCTTGCAGGGCGTGGAGCATCTGGCTGGTCGTTTGTTTCACCAGTTGCTCCGGTGTTTGATCGGCGGCCATGGCATGCGCACTTTCGATCATCAGTACCAGTGCGAACAGGGTAATGATGACAGTGGCCGTCAGCAGTTTAAACACCACTGCCATCGGTGAGTGATGAATAATCGCTTTGCGCTGGCGGTTCCAGTCATTGCGCCTGGATAAATGGCTTGTCGGCAGGTAGTTCATGGTCGTTCTCCGCAGTGTTGTCTCTGTGATGACAGTATCGACAAAGCGGTGATTTGCCGCGATGACCTATGCCACCATGACAGTGTGAATATGTCACATGGCCAGCTTGCTGAATCGGTCTGACAGGCGGGCTTTAGAGGACAAACAACGACTAGACAAAACGTCCGGCACCAATCAGCCTGGCTTGCCAGTACGGGTTGCTGAGGCTGGCCTGGCTGACGGTCTTGCCGGAGGAGGGGGCATGGATAAAGCGCCCATGGCCGGTATAGATGCCGACATGACTGGGTTTCTTGTCATTGATACGGAAAAACAGCAAGTCGCCGGGGCGGATGGCATCCAGTGGCACGGCCGTGCTGGCGCGGAACTGGTTACGGGTTGAACGGGGCACAGATAGACCGCTACGGGCATGCACATAGTGCACCAGGCCACTACAGTCGAAGCCCTCCGCAGGGCTGTTGCCACCATAACGATAGGGGGTGCCCAGCTGCTCGTGGCTGAGCCGGATCAGCCGGTCAATTCGGGCGGGGGGGTGTGGTTGTTGGGCAGATGGCCCGCTGACCACGGCGGGCGGGGTGCTGCCGCAGGCAGTCAGAAAGATGAAAAATGGCCACAGGAATAGCAGTGGCAGGCTCTGTCTTGGCGCTAATCTCATCATAGTGTTCCTCTAAAACCAAGTATAGGCGCTGGCCGCAGCCTGGCAAACCGGGGAATCGGTATCAGACCACAAATCAGGCAAGAGGGAATGCTATAATGGCGCTCATGTATTGCCATAACCGAGAACGACCACCCCGTGCCCCGCCGAAAACCACGCAAATCCAGTAAAACCGCCAGAAAAGCCAGGCCTGGCAAACGCCAGGGTGTTAGCCGTTGGTTCTGGCGGCTGTTTTGGCGCGCCCTGGCGGTAGGGGTGGTCGCTGGCCTGCTTTACACCCTTTATCTTGATTTCAGCATCCGCCAGCAATTCGAGGGTAAGCGCTGGGAACTGCCGGCGCGCGTCTATGCGCGCCCCCTGGAGCTGTTCAGCGGCCAGGATTTAGACGTCAAGAACGTGGTTCGTGAACTGCAAGCGATTGGTTACCAGCGACGCGCCAATACCCGCGAGGCAGGCAGCTACTGGCAGGTCGGGAATGAACTGCAGCTGGTGACGCGCAAGTTTGATTTCTGGGATGGCAGGGAACCCTCGCGACGCCTGATGCTACGCTTTGATGGCGCCAGGTTGATTGACCTGCGCGAACAGGGCAGCGGTGCGAACGTCGATATCGCCCGCCTCGAACCGGTGCTGATGGGGGGCATTTACCCCAGTCATAACGAAAACCGCCTGCTCGTGCAGCTTGACGATGTGCCGCCCCTGCTGGTGCAGTCGCTGATCGCCATCGAAGACCGCGACTTCTATCAGCATCACGGTATTGCTCCGCGTGCCATTGCCCGCGCCCTGTGGGCAAACCTGCGTGCAGGCAAGACAGTGCAGGGTGGCAGCACGCTGACCCAGCAGCTGGTGAAGAATTTTTTCCTGACCCATGAACGCAGTTTGACGCGCAAGCTTAACGAAGCCGTGATGTCATTGTTGCTGGAATGGCATTACGACAAGGAAGCCATCCTCCAGGCTTACCTGAACGAGGTCTATCTCGGCCAGAGTGGCAAACATGGTGTGCATGGCTTCGGCCTGGCCAGTCGGTATTATTTCGGTCGGCATATCAATGAAATAAATCTTTCACAAATGGCCTTGCTGGTGGCGATAGTCAAAGGACCGTCCTATTATGACCCGCGTCGCCACCCACAGCGTGCCCTTGAACGGCGGAACCTGGTCCTGTCCCGGATGCTGGAGCAGGGCTTTATCGACAAGGCCGCCTATGCAAAGGCACGCCGCAGCAAACTTGTGTTAATCCCGAAACCGAGCACCAGCACCAGTGATTACCCTGCCTACCTGGAACTGGTCAGGCGCCAGTTGCGCCGTGACTATCGCGATGAAGACCTGAGCTCGGAAGGCCTGCAGATATTTACCGCCTTCGACCCGCATGTGCAGTGGCAGACAGAGCAAGCCATGACCCGGCGTATCGTCTCGCTGGAAAAGCAGCGGCGCCTGCCGGCAAAGAAATTGCAGGGCGCGGCGATTGTTACCGCTATCGATAACGGCGAGGTACTGGCCGTGGTCGGGGACCGCGCGCCCCGTAACAGCGGCTTCAACCGTGCCCTTGATGCAGTACGGCCGATTGGTTCCTTGATGAAACCGGCGATTTACCTGACCGCCCTTGAAGACCCTGCACATTACAGTCTCGCCACCCTGCTCGATGATTCACGCCTGGTCATGGAGACAGAGAACGGTGAACAATGGCAGCCGGCCAATTATGACAATCTGTATCATGGCCAGGTGCTGTTGCGGGATGCGCTGGTGCATTCCTATAACGTCTCAACCGTGCGGCTCGGCCAGCAGATTGGGATGAACAAGGTTGCCGAGAGCCTGAAACGACTCGGTGTCTACCGCGAGGTCCACCGTTATCCATCGCTGCCATTGGGCACGGCCGCATTCAGTCCCCTCGAAATGGCGCAAATGTACCAGGTCTTCGCCGCCGGCGGCTTCTACTCACCGTTGCGCAGTATCCGTAATGTCCTGGATGCGAACGGTAAACCGCTGCAGCGTTACCCGTTGACCGTGCAGCAGGCCTTCGACCCGGCAGCGGTCTATCTGCTTAACCACGCACTGCGGGCGGTCGTCGAAGAAGGCACGGGCCGCGGGTTGCGCAGTCGCTTGCCGGCTGACTTGATGGTGGCCGGCAAGACCGGGACGACCGATGATCTGCGGGATAGCTGGTTTGCCGGTTTCAGCGGCTCACACATGGCCGTGGTCTGGATGGGCATGGACGATAACAAGGCCGCGAGCCTGACCGGCGCAAGTGGTGCCATGCAGGCCTGGGCTGATATTATCAAGGGCATCAATACCCGGCCGCTATTTCTGGTCCCGCCGGAGAATGTCGAGGAAGTCCGGGTTGACCGGCTTACCGGCCTGCGCGGCAGCGAGAGCTGTAGTGATACCGTGCTCCTTCCCTTTATCAAGGGTAGTGCACCAGATGATTATGCCGAGTGCGCCGGTGGCTTGCGGGGCTTCTTCGGTTTGTTTGGCCGGGACTGAGCCGGGTATAACCGAATAGCCTGGCAGGCCTTTTTTGAATGGAACAGTACCAATGAAGAGAATGAGTTTGCTACGAATCTGTCTACTGGCCGCGCTGGCGACGCTATTGACCGCCTGTGGCAGTATCGAAAAGCAGCGCCCGGATACGCCGCCGGCCGATACGCCCGTCGAAGAGCGTGACCACGGTTCGATCAGTACGTATCGCTTTATTCCGCCACCGCCACTGGAGGAGAGCGCCAAACCAGACCGGGCACCCAGCAGCTCTGCCGTCTCTCGCCTGCATGCCGATGCGAAAAAACAGCTGGCGGCCAGGCAGTACAATGCTGCCGCCTCCACCCTTGAACGCGCCCTGCGCATCGCCCCGCGTAACGGCGAACTCTGGCACAGCCTGGCGGTGGTGCGCCTGCAGCAACAGCGCTGGGAGATGGCGCGGAACATGGCTGCGAAGTCAAACAGCCTGGCCACGGCAGACCGGCCCTTGCAGGCACGCAACTGGCGTCTCATTGCCAATACTCACAGCGCCCAGGGCAATCAGCAGTCTGCACAGGAAGCCTGGCAACGCGTACGGGCGCTGAGCGGCAGCTAACAGCAGACTTTTCAGGTTGTTAGTGCAATAATCGTCTCCGGGTGATTAAAAACGCGTTAGAATTACGTTATTGTTTTGCATAGATAAAGAAAGGGATGTCTCCTTGTCCATTTTCGCGGTCGACAAACTCATTAGCCAGGCACGGATTCTCGCGGCCGATTATCGCCGGACCATGGGCAAGCCACTGGCCGGGATCAGCAGCGAGATCGCCGAATACGATGCCGTGAATCTGCTGGGGCTCGAATTATGTAACCCGCGGGTCAGCGGTTACGATGCGATCGGCACCGGTGATCGCGCAGGCAAACGTGTGCAGATCAAGGCGCGGGTCATTCCCGATGGCAAGCGCTCCGGTCAGCGTGTCGGTCAGCTCAAGCTCGAACAGGACTGGGACCTCGTCGTGCTCGTGATTATGGACGAGAACTATGAGCCGGTTGAAGTCTATGAAGTCGATCGTGAGACGATTGATGAACTCGCCAGTACGAGCAAGCCCGGTAAACGCGGGGCGATGTCAGTCGCCAGGTTCGTGGCTATCGGTCGCCTGGCCTGGACGCGCGAAAACGGCACTGCCCCGGCGCAGGATGCGGACGAACTATGGGATAATCAGCCTGTCAGTCATGATACCAAGGCCAAGGGTTAACGCGACCAGTTCGCTCACAGCATGTTAACTCCAGCCGAACAACTCGGTGCCGACGGCGCACTCGCCCGCCATATTGAAAATTTTGCCCCGCGTGCTGCCCAGCAAGAGATGGCCACTGCAGTTGATACGGCCATCGTGCAGGGTGGACGCCTGATCACCGAGGCAGGTACCGGCACCGGCAAGACCTTTGCCTATCTTGTGCCGGCACTCATGGCCGGCAAAAAGGTCATTATCTCCACCGGTACCAAGACCCTGCAGGATCAGCTCTTTCATCGCGACATTCCAACTGTACGCGCCGCCCTGCAGATGCCGGTCGAGGTGGCCCTCCTGAAGGGCCGCGCCAACTACCTGTGCCTGTATCGCCTGGAGATATCCTCTGATCAGGTGCGTCGCAAGAAAGTACTGGCCCGCCAGTGGATGGTGGTGCGCGACTGGCAGGTGCAGACACAAAGCGGCGATATCGCCGAGTGCAGCGTGCTGCCGGAAGATGCCGCCATCTGGCCACAGGTCACGGCCAATGCCGATAATTGCCTCGGTCAGGACTGCCCGGCGTTTAACGAGTGCTACATGATCAAGGCACGCCGGCGGGCGCAACAGGCCGATGTGCTGGTGGTCAATCATCACTTGTTACTCGCCGATATGGCCCTGCGAGGAGATGGTTTTGGTGAGGTCCTGCCCGGTGCGCATGCTTTTATCATCGACGAGGCGCACCAGCTTCCCGAGGCTGCGACCCAGTTCTTTGGCCTGCGCCTGAGCAGCCGGCAACTCAATGAGCTGGCCAGCGACACGATCGCCGAGCAACTCAAAGATGCCAGTGAGGCCAGGGCCATCCGTGCCGCCGCCGAGGCCATGCAAAAGGCAGTCGCCGATTTGCGGCTGGCCTTTGGCGAGGCACCACAGCGTAGTCCGTGGCAGGCTATGCAACAGCGCGAGACGGTCAACAAGGCCGTGGCGGAACTGGCGGCGACGCTTGCCGCACTCGAAGACGTGCTCGGGCCGCATGCCGAGCGCAGTCGCGGCATTGAAAAATGCCTGCGTCGTGCCCAGGCGCTTATCGAGTTATTGCCACAAGTCACCGGTGAGAATGACGATAGCCATATCCAGTGGTTTGAAACCTTCCGCCGTGGCTTCAGCCTGCACCTGACGCCGCTGGACGTCGCCGATATCTTTCGTGATCACATGGCAGAGAGCCGCGCGGCTTGGGTATTCAGTTCCGCCACCCTCGCCGTGGGTGACAGCTTTGCCCACTTTGCCCAGCGCATGGGGCTGGCAGACGCCGAGACCAAACGCTGGGACAGCCCGTTTGATTTTGCACGACAGGCCGCGGTCTACATCCCCGAGGGCCTGCCCGAACCGAACAGTCGCGGCTATACCGCTGCGGTCATCGAGGCGGCCTTGCCCGTGCTGCGCGCCGGCCAGGGCCGGGCCTTTATGCTGTTTACCAGTCACCGTGCATTACGTGAGGCCGTAACCCTGTTGGAGGGCAAGCTCGAGTATCCCCTGCTAGTGCAGGGCACGGTCTCGCGCAGCGACCTGCTACGCCAGTTCCGTGAACATGGCCACGCTATCCTGCTCGGCACGGGGAGTTTCTGGGAAGGCATTGACGTGCGGGGTGAGGCACTGACCTGCGTCATCATCGACAAGCTGCCGTTTGCCAGCCCCGATGACCCGGTCCTGCAGGCGCGCATCACGGCCATGCGGGCAGCAGGTGGCAACCCGTTTATGGACTATCAGTTACCGACCGCGGTCATCGCCCTGAAGCAGGGCGCGGGGCGGTTGATTCGTGATGTCGATGACTACGGCGTGCTGATGCTCTGTGACCCCCGCCTGATCAGCAAGCCGTATGGCAGGTTGTTCATCCGCAGCCTGCCGCCGATGAAACGGACGCGCAAACTGGCCGAGATTGAAGGCTTTTATGCACACCACAATCAGCGAACCCCCGCGACCGAGACCTGAGACAGAAGCATGAAGATCCTCGCCATTGAAACCGCCACCGAGGCCTGTTCCGCCGCGTTATATATCGATGACGTTTGCACGCAGCGTTACGAGATCGCGCCACGCCGGCATGCCGAGTTGATCCTGCCCATGTGCGAGGAACTGTTGGCGGAGGGCGGTGTTGCGCTGCACGAACTCGATAGCCTGGCCTTTGGCCGTGGCCCCGGGGCGTTTACCGGCCTGCGCATTGCTGCCGGTGTCATCCAGGGCATGGCCTGGGCGAATGAGCTGCCGGTGGTGCCGGTTTCATCGCTGGCGGCACTTGCCTACGGTGCCTGGCGAGAGCATGGCCAGGCAAAGGTGATGGCCGCCATCGATGCGCGTATCAGTGAGGTGTACTGGGGATGTTACGAATGCGGGCCGGGTCAGGTGACGTTGACTGCTGCAGAGCAGGTTTGTGCGCCAACAAAGGCCCCGTTACCGGCAGGCGAAGGCTGGTTTGGTATCGGCAGTGGCTGGATCACGTATGGAGTGGAATTAAGTCAACATACGGCCGCGCAATGCCTGGAATACACTGGTAATGCCTTCCCGCAGGCGCAGGATATCGCCATCCTGGCCGCAACCGCATTTGCACATGGTGAGGCGGTAAGCGCCGAACAGGCCTTGCCGGTATATATACGTGACAATGTCGCGAAGAAGAAAAAAGACCAGGGATAGTTATCGGGTTGTTGCCTTGGCGGCGGGTGAAGTACCGCATCAGCGGTGGTGTGTGAAACACGGCGGTCGCTGATGCGGGATGTCCTCCACGAACAAGTCCAAGAATAGACGAATCCTTATACAGTGCAAGTTTTTTTATAAAAAATTTCACTGCTGTCCCGTTAACATAAGCCTGACAAGCAGTAAGCTTCGAGAAAATAAGGTAACCAGGTTGATTGATGC
>NZ_JAVVES010000086.1:0-9422 GCF_032250955.1 Sulfuriflexus sp.
CACCTTGGCGGACTGGATCTTTATCCTGATGGTGTTATACGGTAAATCTTACCCACCACATCTGGGGAAGAGCCGCTAATATTAAAGATAAGCAGGCTATATGAATTAAGCTCTCAACATAGAGCTGAAGGAAAAATTAGACGCTGTTTATAGAAGATATAGAGACATTAAAAGTATACCCGAGAGTATACGTCGTTAAACGTAAGCCTTTGTCTTATATGGCGCGCCTGGAGCGATTACTCGGACTACGTCCTCGCCCTACGGGCCGGCCTTCGGCCGTTCTGCGCCGACTTCGTCGGCTAGTCGAACGCGGCTTTCTGATGTCGAGCGTTCTAAAAGTCATCTTCAGGCGCACAAACAAAAACACCTCCGCAAGGGAGGTGCTTTTGTGTGTATGGCGCGCCTGGAGCGATTCGAACGCCCGACCGCCTGGTTCGTAGCCAGGTACTCTATCCAGCTGAGCTACAGGCGCTTAGGAGCGGAGCATTATCCTTGGAATCCGCTATACAGTCAAGATTAGATCATTCTAATGTAGGCTGAATTTAGAGGGTTCGGCCTCCTCGCCAGCTACATGAAACAAGCCCGTCATACTGGCGTATGCCAGTATCCAGAGAAACTGAATAAACATTATGTGATTTAGATTCCGGCCTGCGCCGATGACGGCGTATTAACAAAAAACCGCCCATGTGGGCGGTTTTGTGTATGGCGGATGCCCTGACACTGAAAGTGTAGGGTACTCACAATGAACCCCCTGGGGTTCTGTGAGAAGAGGGATTATTCGGCTCTTCGAGCCTCACCCCTTCGGGGCCAGCGTCGCAAAGAACGCTCCGCTGTTCAAATCTCCCCGGCGGCCTACCCGGCCTTGTGGAAATTTGTCGAACCGGCTTTTTATATTCATCGAGGGTTCAAATCCCTCCCTTATAAACAAAAAACCGCCCATGTGGGCGGTTTTGTGTATGGCGGAGAGCGAGGGATTCGAACCCTCGATAGGGTATAAGCCTATACACCCTTAGCAGGGGTGCGCCTTCAGCCACTCGGCCAGCTCTCCAAAAACTCTAACTATCAATTTTAACCGGCTCTAACTACTCCATCGCATCCAATATAAAATGGAGCCACTTGCCGGAGCGGAGGTTGCCCTGACACCAGAGGTGTAGGGTACTCACAATGAATCCTACAAGGATTCTGTGAGACAGCCTAATGAAGCCCGAAGGGATTCTTGGTGCGGCCAGCTCTCCAATTCTTTCTTTTGCGTTCTTCCTGCCTCGGCATATCACCGCAGCAGGGGCCGTATTATATAGGGTTAAGGCGCAAGCAAAAAGCCCCGACCGGCAATTGGTCGAGGCTTTTTTGTCAGCCTGGCTTATTAAACGCGATAATTAACGAAATCGCTTGTCGCCCACCCCGAAAAATCCGGGAAATACAACTTACTCGGCTACCGTAGGTGCAGGTTCATCTTTCTCACGCTGAATGCGTTCGTAGATTTCCTCACGGTGCACACTGACATCCTTGGGGGCATTCACACCGATACGTACCTGGTTACCCTTTACACCCAGTACGGTTACGGTGACATCATCACCGATAATCAGCGTTTCGCCGACACGTCTTGTCAAAATTAACATCTTACCGCTCTCCTGATAGAACCATTACAACAACTGGTTGAGTCATCCTTTTTCCGAACCCGCCTTCTATATCGTTCAGCAAAGTCGAAACTTTATCCCCGTGATACTCCTTTTTAACGGCAATATGCCGTCACCTCTCCCGATCGTTTTGCCTGCCCTGGCACTTTTTTATTATGCGCTTATTCTATAATCATAATTTGTACAGGTATATGGGCTTTTCTAATATTTTAATCCTGTTCCAGATCAAAGGCTTGGTGCAGTGCACGCACGCCGAGCTCGAGATACTTCTCATCCACGACCACCGACACCTTGATTTCCGAGGTAGAAATCATCTGAATATTGATATTTTCCTGTGCCAGGGTCGAAAACATCTTGCTGGCGATACCCGCATGGGAGCGCATGCCCACGCCGACCAGGGAAACCTTGACGATATTATCGTCGCCCTTGACTTCGCGGGCCGCGAGATCCCGAGCAACCTGCTCAAGTACTTCCATGCCACGCTTGAATTCATTGCGGTGCACGGTGAAGGTGAAATCGGTGGTCTCGTCGGCGGCGACGTTCTGCACGATCATATCCACTTCAATATTGGCATCCGCGATAGGCCCCAGGATCTTGGAGGCGACACCAGGCTGATCCGGCACACCCAGAATGGTCAGCTTGGCCTCGTCACGATTGAAGGCGATGCCTGAAATAACCGGTTGTTCCATGCTTGTTTCCTCGGAGGTGATCAAGGTGCCCTGCCCGCTGTCATCAAATGACGACAGCACACGCAGCGGCACATTGTACTTGCTGGCAAACTCGACCGAGCGGATCTGCAGGACCTTGGAACCGAGACTCGCCATTTCGAGCATTTCTTCGTAAGTGACGCGCTCCAGACGGCGGGCAGTCGGGACCACACGCGGGTCAGTGGTATAGACACCGTCGACGTCAGTGTAAATCTGGCACTCGTCGGCCGCCAGTGCCGCGGCCATGGCCACAGCAGTGGTGTCGGATCCGCCACGCCCGAGGGTCGTGACATTGCCGTGTTCATCGATGCCCTGGAAGCCGGCGACGACAACGACGCGACCGGCATCAAGGTCGGCACGCACGCGGACGGCGTCGATATCCATAATGCGCGCCTTGTTGTGGGTACTGTCGGTAAGGATGCGCACCTGGCTGCCGGTATAGGAACGGGCCGGGTAACCGCGCGCCTCCAGGCACATGCTCAACAGGGCAATCGTCACCTGCTCGCCGGTGGAGAGCAGCACGTCCAGTTCGCGCGGGCTCGGGCGATCACTGACGCCGGCGGCAAGTTCGAGCAGGCGATTGGTTTCACCACTCATGGCGGACAGGACGATGACCATTTGATCGCCGGCATCACGACCCTTGATCACACGATCGGCGACGGCCTGGATGCGCTCAACGCTACCCACCGAGGTGCCACCATATTTTTGTACGATTAGTGCCATGTCTGCCTGTTCTCGAACCCGTTATAAGGACGCGCCGCTGGAATAATTCAGCGGCGAAGATTAAACACGAAACCTTAATGGATATAAAGGACTTTAGCTCGTTCAGGCACCGATTTGTGCCTCGACCCATTGGAAATGGGTGAGGTACTCATGATGAAGCCCGAAGGGATTCTATGAGCGACTTGACCCATGCCGCGACCGAATCTAATGCCCCATCCAGTGCCGCCGGGTCATTGCCGCCGGCCTGGGCCATGTCCGGACGACCACCACCACGACCGCCGACCTGTTGGGCAACGCTGTTGACGAGGTCCCCGGCCTTGATACGGTCAGTGGCATCCTTGCTGACCCCGGCGATCAGCGTCACCTTGTCGCCCTCGGCGGCACCGAGGATGACAGCCGACGTGCCGAGCTTGTTCTTTAGCTGATCGACGGTGTCGCGCAGGGCCTTGGCATCGGCACCGTCAAGACGCGCGGCGAGGACCTTGATGCCGCCGACGTCGACGGCCTGCGCCGCCAGGTCGGTGCCAGCCGAAGTGGCCAGCTTGGCTTTTAATTGTTCGAGTTCTTTTTCTACCTTGCGCTGCCGGTCGAGTAACTGCGCGACCTTGTCATCAATATCCTCGCGGTTGCCCTTGAGCAACTTCGCGATGTTATCGAGACGCGTCTCGTCCTCGGCAATGCGCTTCAGCCCCCCTGGCCCGGTTACTGCCTCGATGCGGCGGATGCCGGCGGCGATCCCGGTTTCATTAATGATCTTGAACACGCCGATGTCACCGGTGCGTTTCACATGTGTGCCACCACAAAGCTCGATGGAAAAGTCGCCCATGCTCAGCACGCGCACCTCGTCGGCATATTTCTCGCCGAACAGGGCCATGGCGCCGGAGGCGCGGGCATCATCAATCGCCATGAGCCGGGTGTCCACGGCATGGTTGGCGCGAATCTGCTCGTTGACCAGGTCTTCGACCTTACTTAGCTGCTCTGCTGTCAGCGGCTCAAAGTGCGAGAAGTCAAAGCGCAGGCGTTCGGTGTTGACCAGCGAGCCCTTCTGGGTCACGTGTTCACCCAGCACCTGGCGCAGGGCCGCGTGCATGAGGTGGGTAGCGGAATGGTTCAGCGCCGTGGCCTGGCGCGCCGCCATATCCACCTCGGCGGTGACCGTATCGCCAACCGCCAGGGCACCGGCGCACATCTTGCCGATATGCAAAATCGTCTCGCTGCCGACCTTCTGTGTATCAGTGACCTTGAAGCTGATACCCGTTTCCTTGAGCACGCCGATATCACCGGCCTGGCCACCGGATTCGGCATAGAACGGGGTCTGCTCCAGAACCACGATGCCCTCCTGCCCGGTCTCGAGGCTATCGACCCGCTGACCATCATGGAACAGCGCGATGACCTTTGTATCTTCAACAAGGTGTTCATAACCGGTAAACGGTGTGCTGACATCCAGCTTCAATTCGCCGTTATCCGTGGTGTGGAACTTGCCAGCGGCGCGGGCGCGTTCCCGCTGGGCATTCATTTCCCGTTCAAAACCCTCGGTATCAAGCGTCAGGTTGTGCTCGCGCGCGATATCGGCGGTGAGGTCAAACGGGAAACCATAGGTATCATAAAGCTTGAACACGGTCTCGCCGGGGATCACCGTGCCCTTTAGTTCACTAATGGCCGCCTCGAGGATCTTCATGCCCTGTTCAAGGGTCTCGGCAAAGCGTTCCTCTTCATTGCGCAGAATGCGCTCGACCTGTTCGCGGGCGGCGGGCAGTTCCGGATAGGCATCCCCCATTTCGTCACACAGCGGACCAACCAGTTTATAAAAGAAGGTGTCGCTAATGCCGAGCTTGTAACCATGGCGGATGGCGCGGCGAATAATCCGGCGCAATACATAGCCCCGGCCCTCGTTGGAAGGCACAACGCCATCAACAATGAGGAAACTGCAGGCGCGAATGTGATCGGCGATCACGCGCAAGGAGGCCTGCTTCAGATCATCGGTGCCGACGAGTTTGGCTACCGCACGGAGCAGGTTCTGGAACAGGTCGATGTCATAGTTTTCGTGCCCGTTTTGCAGAATCGCGGCCAGCCGCTCAAGGCCCATGCCGGTATCCACGGAGGGCGCCGGCAGCGGCGTCAGCTTGCCCTGACTGTCACGGTCATATTGCATGAAGACAAGATTCCAGATCTCGATGTAGCGATCTCCGTCTTCTTCCGGCGTACCCGGCAGGCCGCCCGGCACGTCCGGGCCATGGTCGTAAAAGATTTCCGAGGAAGGGCCACATGGGCCGGTGTCACCCATCTGCCAGAAGTTGTCCGAGCCGCCGTCCGGCTTGTCACCGATACGGAGAATGCGTTCGGCCGGTAATCCCACGTCTTTTGCCCAGATGTCGTAGGCCTCATCATCGGTTTCATACACCGTGACCCATAACAGCTCCGGCGGCAGCTTGATGACCTCGGTAAGAAACTCCCATGCGTATTTAATGGCGTCGCGTTTGAAGTAGTCACCAAAGCTGAAGTTGCCGAGCATTTCAAAGAAGGTATGGTGCCGCGCCGTGTAGCCGACGTTTTCCAGGTCGTTGTGCTTGCCGCCGGCGCGCACGCAACGCTGCACACTCGCGGCCCGCACATAAGGACGCTTTTCATGACCAAGGAAGGTTTCCTTGAACTGTACCATGCCGGCATTGGTAAACAGCAGGGTCGGATCATTGGCCGGCACCAGCGGGCTGCTGGCGACTATTTCATGGCCCTTCGTCTGGAAATACTCCAGGAAAGCCTGACGAATGTCATTCGTGCTCATCATCGTTCTAATCATCCAACCCTTTTAGTGCCGCATTCATCTGCGCGTGGGAAAAGCCCCGGTATTGCAAGAACCGCATCTGTTTGGCACGTTGTTCAAACGCCGCCGGCGGTTCTTCCCCAAATTTCCTTACCCGCACCTCGCGGGCGAGGCCGGACCAGTCAATATCGGCATCGTCCAGGTACGTTTCTATCAGTACTTCTTCGACGCCGCGTTCCTGCATTTCCAGGCGAATGCGCACCGGGCCATAGCCCCTGGCGCTGCGCATGCGCACATAACTTTCCGCGTAACGCTCGTTACTCAGCAGGCGATCCGCAATCAGCGCGGCGATCACCTTATCAATGACGTCAGCGGGAAAATCTCGCTGTTGCAGCTTGCGCGTCAGTTCAAACTCCGAATGTTCGCGCCGGGCGAGCATATTGGCGGCTGAGCGGAGTGCTTTATCATACATCGCAATTGGCCTCGAACCCCACAGCCAGGCGCGTATTTTAGCCTAGCCGGACAATGACTTAAAGTGGCTTGCCCACATCCATGTGGCAGAGCCTAAGGAATGCAAAAGGGGTGCATCAGCACCCCTTTTATTCAACTTTCAGCCGGATATTCAGGCTTCGACATCTTCTTCCAGCACATCGTCATCTTCAGCAGCGGCTGGCTTGGCCGGTTTGACCTTCGGCGGCAGCAACCTGGCACGGATCTGTTCCTCGATCTCGTTCGCCATATCCGGGTTCTCCTTCAGGAAGTTACGCACATTGTCCTTACCCTGGCCGATACGTTCACCGTTATAGCTGTACCAGGCCCCGGCCTTGTCGACAATGCCCTGAAGCACGCCCATATCGATGATTTCGCCATAGTGCGAGATCCCCTCACCATAGAGGATATCGAACTGCACCTGTTTGAACGGTGGCGCGACCTTGTTCTTCACGACCTTGACGCGGGTCTCGTTGCCGAGCACCTCGTCACCCTTCTTGATGGCGCCGATGCGGCGGATATCCAGGCGCACCGAGGCGTAAAACTTCAACGCATTACCACCGGTGGTGGTCTCGGGGTTGCCGAACATGACGCCGATCTTCATCCGGATCTGGTTAATAAAGATCACCAGCGTGTTTGAACGCTTGATGTTGGCTGTCAGCTTGCGCAGCGCCTGCGACATGAGGCGGGCCTGCAGGCCCATGTGCGAGTCGCCCATATCGCCCTCGATTTCAGCCTTTGGCGTCAGCGCGGCGACCGAGTCGATCACGAGCACGTCCACGGCACTGGAGCGCACCAGCATATCGGTGATTTCCAGTGCCTGTTCGCCGGTATCCGGCTGCGAGACCAGCAGGTCATCGACATTCACACCGAGTTTCTCGGCGTAACTCGGGTCGAGGGCGTGCTCGGCATCCACAAAGGCACAGGTGCCACCGGCCTTCTGTGCCTCGGCGATTACGTGCAGAGTCAGGGTCGTCTTACCGGATGATTCCGGGCCGTAGATCTCGACCACGCGGCCTTTCGGCAGGCCACCGATACCGAGGGCGACATCCAGCCCCAGGGAACCGGTCGAGATGGCCTCGATATCCCGGCTCACGCCTTCATCGCCAAGGCGCATGACCGAGCCCTTGCCGAACTGCTTTTCGATTTGGCCGAGTGCGGCGCTGAGTGCCTTGTTCTTCTGTTCTGCTGTATTCGCCATGTTGTTTCTCCTGTGCATCGATCGGTGGTGACCTTTTCAAATCAGTCTTGTCAGTTCGTGATGAGGCCGTCCCTCACCTGTTGCATGAGAGACTAGGCTATACTTTTCACTGTGTCAATACTTTTTACCACCTAGTTATTTTATACTTTGTCATATTTTTTAATCAGATCCTTTATATATGCGTCACAGGCGCTATAATTCCCTGTAAATTCAATGGAGTTAGCATGGCAAGTCGCTACAAATCCCCCGCCGAGGTCAAATGGGCCGTCCGCCAACGGTTCCAATATATAGAGATCATGGCCTTTTATACCGGCCTGGTGAGCCGCAGTGACGTGGCCAGAACCTTCGGCCTCTCCGATGCCGCCGCCACCAAGGACCTGAAGGCCTACAGCGAACAGGCCCCGGATAACCTCGCCTACCGCCACAGCGTGTTCGGCTTTGTGCCAACCGCCAGCTTCCAGCCCCTGTTTGCCGACCTCTCCCCAGAGGTGGTGCTGCCGATGATTGCCACTAACCTGGCCACGAGTGGTGGCGCTGCTGACCGTGGCGGTGAAGAAAGCATATATGGCATCCCGGTCGAAGCACTGCCACTGCCGACCCGCCTGCCCGCTGCCGGGGTCTGCGCCCCCATCATCCGCGCCATCAAGCAGCACCGCCAGGTACGCATCGGTTACAAGTCCCTCTCGGACCGCGAGGCCGAAGACAGCCGCGTCATCGAACCGCACTCCCTCGTTAACACCGGGCTACGCTGGCACGTGCGCGCCTACAACCTCGATACCTATGACTTCCGTGACTTCGTGCTCTCGCGCATCGTCGCCGCCGAACTGCTCGATAGCGAGGCCGAGTCCAACCTCATGTATGACGATGACTGGGTAGAGCTCGCCACGCTGCAGCTCGCCCCGCACCCGAAGCTGGATGCACGCAAGCGTGAAAGCCTGTTGGTGGATTACAATGCGCAAGGTGATGTCATCGAACTGGAGGTCAGGCATGCACTGGTCGGTTACATGCTGCATCGCCTGTCGGTGGACACAACGGTGGATCACTCCATGAACCCGAATGCCTACCAGCTGGTGCTGGTGAACCGTGACGAGATCGAGCCGTTTGCCGGCTGGGCGTTTTTGTAGGTCGGCTTAGCTATCCGCGATGGCGTAAGCCGACACGCCCATGCTAAACAACTACGCAGACCCATACCGCCGAACCCAAGGTTGCACATCACGCAGAGACACATATAAATCGCGGTAACGAAGTTCCATGCGTTAATCTTGACCTTGTAGAATAAATAAAGCCAGATTGAGCTATACAGGCCACTAATAACCGTAATAAAAAACTATCCTGTTTGTCATAAAGCAACCATCTGGCACACCTGGACGAAAATGAAACCAAACCTCTCCCAAAAAAATGAGGTCAGCATGATAAAAATGAAATTCTTACTCGCTCTGATGGCCCTGTTCCTGCCTGCCTATGCATTGGCGACAAAGACGTGTCCGCCCTCTCCTTGTTTCGAGGATTCTCGGTTTTCGTCGAAAATGTGTGAAGCAGTGTCCGATTGGGTTGCTATCGGGAGCATCGAAAATATCATTCACGATCCCCAGGGCGAACCTCTTCTCAAGGACTTCGCGAGCTTCACTTTCAAGATCAAGAGCTGGGAAAAAGGTGCCGATAAGGATTTGGATATGATCAGGTTTAAAGTTGGCTGGTGCAGTAACCGTCAGGAATTGCCTGAAGACACCTCGGGATTATTCAGGCTTTATGGAAAGAGATATGTCATTGATGAACAATCGACATACGAATATCTATACATTGATAGATTTAAATGAATAAATGAAAACACTGCTGTCCCGTTAATTCCCTCTCCCTTCGGGAGAGGGTTAGGGTGAGGGGATTTAGATTCGATAACACATTGT
>NZ_JAVVES010000087.1:0-9002 GCF_032250955.1 Sulfuriflexus sp.
ACCTTGGCGGACTGGATCTTTATCCTGATGGTGTTATACGGTAAATCTTACCCACCACATCTGGGGAAGAGCCATTTATTTTGCCATGAGTTCAAAAACATTGTGAAGGAAATTATCTACCGTCCGGGTCAGCAAACAAGTAAACCAGTGAGAAAGTGTGAACGCCGGCACGGTTTGTTATTAACCAGCGAATCGATTACCGTCCGTTTACATGGCGCGGATACTGTTTACATGGGAATTAGGCGGAGGCATGGGGCACTCATGGTGCCACCGTCCCTTGTTCAGGGCATTAATCGCCGCCGGCCACGAGGTCTGGTTTGCGATGCGCTCGCTTGACGGGGCAGAGGCGATGTTTGCAGGGATGAATATCCACTTGCGACAGGCGCCGCGCAATATTCAGAACACACACAACCCGATTGTCCCCGTATGTACCTATGCCCACTTGCTGCATAATGTGCTTTTTCATGATGTCGGCATACTGGTCCGGCATCTGGACGCCTGGCAGACCCTTATCGAGTCGGTGCAGGCGGATATGCTTGTTACTGATTTCAGCCCGGGTGCACTGTTAGCCAGCCGCGATATGTCTTTGCCAAGAGTGCAAATCGGTTCAGGCTTTATTGTGCCGCCGGAGGTCACGCCCTTTCCCAATATGCGTTTCTGGAAGGAGGTGGATCAAGCCAGGCTGGTCAAGGAAGAAAACCAGGTGTTGGCAACAGTCAATGCCGCGGTCGCGACGCTGGGCATGACGCCCCTGCAAAGGCTTGCTGATATCTTTGCAACGGATGCAAAAATACTGACTACCTTCAAGGAGGTGGATCACCTTGCAGAGAGGCCGGCGTCAGAGTACTCGGGACTGGTGCCGGATAATGAGGGTGATCTGCCGGTCTGGCCTGCCGGCACCGGCAAGCGGATTTTTGCCTACCTGAAGCCGTTTGAGACGCTACCCTCTTTGCTGGCAACACTGGCGCAAAAGGGTAACCCCACGCTGGTTTACTATGCCGGTGAGATAACCGCTGAGCTGGAGAGGTTCGCCTGTGACAGCCTTCATTTTACCAATAATAACCTGAACATTACTGAAACCGGCCGCCAGTGCGACCTGGCGATCACCCATGCGGGGCATACCACGGCAGTTGAATTCCTCCTGGCGGGTTGCCCCCTCCTGCTGTTGCCACTGCACCTGGAGCAGTTCCTGTTTGCGCAGCGGGTTGTCGCCCTGGGCGCGGGCCTGAACGCACCCTTGCTGAAACCGGAGGGTATGGCGGCAAAATTACACCTGCTTTTGACAGATAGCCGGTACACGCAGGCAGCCGAATCTTTTGCCACACGCTATGCACATGTCGATGGTGGGCAGGCAATTAACAAGCTGCTGGCGATACTTGCAAAAACGGGCAATGATTATTCGCGCCAGGCAGATGCGTAGAGACAAGCGGACAGATGAAAATACTCTTCACCCTCGGTATCCCTGATGATCTGATCGGCCACGTCAGCTTGCAGCAAATACAGGCCGGGGTAGCGTTCCCGGGAAACCTGCCACTCATCGATGCCCTGATAGCGCCACTGACGGCGAGGGGCTGGCAGGCAGAGTATGCCTACCTGGGCCAGCCGACGGAGATCAACGTGGCAGGGGCCGATGTGATCGTGAACTGCATCTGCGATGCCTCCAGGCAACAGCGTTCGCTCGGGATGCTGCAGGAGCTTGTCAACAAGACAGGTTTGCCCGTCACCAATGCCCCCGCCGCGATACTGGCCAGCACCCGTGATCGCCTGAGCGCGTATCATGACGAACAGATTCGGATTCCACGCAGCACGCGCTTCGCGGCCTCGTCATCCACTCTTGAGGAACATCTCCTGGGCCAGGCTCACCAGTTGCCGGTCCTGATCCGGCCCACCGGCGCACATGGCGGCAAGGGGCTGGTTAAGCTGGCGGACACGCAGGTGGCAACCTGGCAGCCGGCGGAGGACGAGTATTATGTAACTGATTTTGTGGACTTTATCTCGTCGGATGGGCGTTACCGCAAATACCGCCTGATCTATGCGGGCGGACGGTTATTCCGCCGCCATTTGATGATCGGCCAGGAATGGTTGCTGGATCTGGCCAGCCGCGAATATATGTCCCGGTATCCTGAATTATTGACCGAGGAAAAGGCCTTCATTCATGGTGAGGGCGATGTGGCGGCGGATAAGCTGGTGCGGATATTTGAACATTTCGGGCTGGATTACGGGCTGGTCGATTATGCACTGGATAAAAACGGCTTGCCGATCATCTTTGAGTTGAATGGCTGTTTCCAGCTGACCGGTAGTCTCAGCGCCGAGCAGCGCCCGTTATTGGGCTACCTGGAGGCGAACAATCCGGACATAACAGCAGCCATCCTGGAGAATATTGCGGCCCGGGCCCGGTGACCCGCATCACGATGGCCGCTTAATTTGGTATTTTTATAAAGTATTATCCTGGCCGCCAGGAGCCGAGGCGCATTATCGCCAATAACCGGAAAATGCCTACAGGCGGGAACACTCCCCCGATTGTCTGCGCTACAGGAGGCGCGTACAATTATTCTTATACTAATCAGGTACAGCGACAGCCATGGGAAACATGGCGTCGCAACAGGTTTCAGCCCGGCCACCGGCGCGATGAAACCTGTCCGGGGGAAGAATGCAAAGAATAACCACAATGTTGCCTGCGAGGGTGATTTTTTTCTCATTACTGTTGGGACACGCGGGCAGCGTTTGCGCCGTTGACCCGCCCAGTCCCGGTACCGTTCGCGAGCCGTTTACCTCCCCGACACTGCAAACCCCCTCCACGGATGGCGTACCGACTATTGAAGCCGAAACGCCGCCGCGGCCGACGGCAAAAGATCAGAAACGTATCCAGGTTAACCGCTTCGAGATTGAAGGTAACGTTGCCTTTAGCAGCGAGGAGTTGCTGGGGCTGATCAGGGAATTGCAAGGCCAGAAGCTGACCCTCGAGGAAATCTACGCCGCCGCCGAGGTGCTGACCGATTACTATCGCAATAACGGTTATTCCCTGGCGCGTGTCGTGGTGCCTGCCCAGCGCGTGAGCCTGGGCATTATCCGGTTCGAGGTCATCGAGGGCCTGTTGAACGAGGTACGTTTTGAAGGCAACCGGAAATATTCAAGTGAGGTTATCAACGGCTACCTGGGCACGGCGCAACCGGGACAGGCGGTGGGCCTCGAGGCGCTGGAACGCGAACTGTTGCTGCTGAATGACCTGCCAGGGTTGAGTTCACGTGCAGTAGTCCGTCCCGGCCCCGCTTACGGCACGTCAGACCTTATTATCAAGTCAGAAGAAAAGCCTGTTGAAGGCAAGATCAGTCTGAACAACTTCGGGCGCGTCGAGGTCGGTGAATGGCGACTGGAGGCAGAGTTGACGATGAATAACCTGAGCGGCGTCGGCGATCAGTTTGTCTTCAGTGGCACGCGTAGTGAAGCCGGTCGGCTTACCTATGCCAGCCTTGCCTATAACCGCCCGGTAAACAACCGCGGCACCCGGCTTGGCGGGGTCTTTTCCTATATCGACTATAACGTTGGTGGGCAGTTCGAGGCCCTGAACATCGAGGGCGAAACAACAAATTTCAAGCTCACCCTGAGTCATCCATGGCAGCGCAGCCGCCGGCAAAATATCCTGCTGGGGCTAAGCCTGGGGAGTAACGCCTCGGAGTCGAGTACACTCGGTATCCCGACCAGCGACGAGGACATCACTTTGCTGGAGGGCAGCGTACTCTTTAACAAGATTCACGCAAATAATGCCGCGTCTGCCGTATCCGCGGTGCTGTCTACTAACCTGCGCAGTAATAAGGATGGATCCGAAGAAAATGCGCAAAAGGCCAAGCTGGTTGTCGACGGCAATCATACCCGTTACCTGAACCGGGACTGGTCGGTGTTCTTCCGCGGAGTGGTCGCGGTATCTGCCGACCCGCTTGTGGACAGTGAGAAATTCAGTATCGGCGGGCAGGGCAGTGTGCGCGGTTTTCCGTCGGCCGAGGTGCGCGGCGATCAGGGCTTGTTGTTTACCACCGAACTGCGCCGCCGCTTCAACCTGGAAGGTACCCTGCCCGGCAGCGCACGGCTGTTTTTTGATACCGGCCGCGTAACCCGCAAGCAAGCAGCAGGTATCGATGAAGAGGAAAACCTTACCAGCATGGGTCTCGGGGTAACCGTTTTGCCGGCGAAGAATTTCACGCTGGATCTGGAGTATGCAAGACCGATCGATGCACATGAGACCACTGATGATCGTTCCGGTGGACGTTTCTGGGTAAACATGACGGCACGGTTCTGAGATGATGAAAATAAACAAACTCAGCAAGAAGCTCCTGGCAATCCTGTCATCCTGTCCGGCCGCGGTACTGGCGGGCCCGGTTGGTGGTGATGTGGTCGGCGGCACGGCGAGCATCAATTCGCCGAGTACACAGGGCACCGTCATCGACCAGAGCAGCGCCAGGGCCATAATCAACTGGCAGAGTTTTTCGATCGGTAGTAGCGAGTATGTGCAGTTCAACCAGCCAGATGCGTCATCAGTAACGCTTAACCGTGTTACCGGTGGTGACCCTTCCAGCCTGCTCGGTAACCTGAGTGCCAACGGCCAGGTCTTCCTCATTAACCCCAACGGGGTTTATTTCGGTCCCGGTGCGACGCTGGATGTGGGCGGCCTGGTCGCCAGCACGATGGACATTCGTGACGAAGACTTCATGAACGGTAATTACCTGTTCAGCTCGAGTAATGACGGAAGCGGTGCCTCGGTCGTCAACGACGGTATTATCCGCGCGCGCGAAAAAGGCTATGTCGTGCTGGCCGGTGATCGTGTTGAAAATAACGGCACTATTGAAGCCAGTTACGGGCAGGTTGCCCTGCTCGCCGGTGGCGAAGTGACACTGGATATCGAGGGCGATGGCCTGGTGAATTTCAGTGTTGATGCCGCGACTGCCACCGAACTGGCCGGGGTCGAGAACGCCGGCGACCTGATCGCCGATGGTGGCCGGGTGGTACTCACAGGTAAGGTCAGTAACGCGCTGACCGCGACAGCCGTGAATAACACTGGCCTGGTGCAGGCACACGGCATCGCGGAGCAAAATGGCGAAATCTTCCTGCTTGGCGAAGGCGGCGACATTGTTAACAGCGGCACACTCGACGCCAGCGGCACCGCTGGTGCCGACGGCGGCGCCGTGATCGTGCGTACGGATCAGGATATTGACCTCGAGCCCGGTAGCCTGATTGATGCGAGTGGAGACGGGACGGGCACTGGCGGGGTGGTGCGCGTGATTGCCGATGGCACACTCAATGTCCAGAGCGGTTCGCTGATCGATGTGGCGAGTGGCTCGGCAGTGGTCGGGCAAGGCGGTTTTGTCGAGGTCAGCGGTCACGAATCGTTGTTGTTCGCCGATGATACCGTGAAACTGGGCACGGGCGGCACGCTGCTGATCGACCCGGCCGATGTCGATATCGTATTCAGTGGCGCCGCGGCGAACCAGATTAATGCCAGTAACATCGAGAATTCACTGAATGGCAACAATGTCATTGTTGCCGCCACCAATTCAATCAACTTTATGACGAATGTTAGTGTTGCAGGCAACCCGTCTTACGGCGGCAACCTGACCGTCGGTATCGGCAGTATCGGGGCGCCGTGCGCGGGTTCATCTTTCTGTGCCGCCGCGGCGACATTCACGCCGACCACCGGCGGCACGATTAATATGAATAATTATAGTGTTGATGTGAATGGCGATCTCGGTCTTGTCGCCCAGGGCGGGACGATTGCCAAGGTTAATGATCTGCGCGGTAAAAATGTCACCCTGACGGCAAACACGATCACGACTTCTTCAAATACCTATATCGGTGCCGTCCGCGGCGGCGGCGGTAACCTGGTGGTCAATGGTAATGTCGGCCTGAGTACGGCGGCGTCATATGGCGGTAGCGTTTCCTATGCCGCGAATAGCGGGGTCACACTCAATGGCAATACCAGCCTGTCAGGGGGATCCTATGCGCACGTATACGTCAGGGGAGGCGGCGCAGGCGTAACCGTCAATGGTAATCTCAGCGTGAGTGGCAGCACGAATGCAAAAATAGATATAGGTGCGACCGGTGCGGTAACCCTGAATGGCAATGTGACGGCATCAGGCGCTGCAGCCGCGAGGATTCAGATTGATGGTGCAGGTTATGGTGACGGCTCGGGAGGCGCCGGTTCGGTATCCGGTAGCGGACTGTTAACGGCGGCCAACATACAGATCTACACGCCGGGCAATACCAACATCCGCACCAACTCGCCGAGCGTCAGTATCTATGGAAGCAGTGGCGGCTCGGTCACTGGCAATATCTATGTCGACAATACGGCCCGCACGGCAGCCTCGACAATCTGGCTGGGTTCGTCCAGTGGCTTGACGGCGGATATCGTCAAGCTCGCCTTCGGTGGTGCCGGCACTGTTAATGGCCCGCTCACAGCCGATGCCGTGTCCGTATATGCCGGCGGGGACCTGACCGCGCTGGAGGGCTTTGATGTAGGCGCGAGTACGGTGCCGGGGGTAACGGGGGATGACGTGCTGACGAGCTTCCTGGCCGCGGCTGGAATCACGGATGGCAATGGTTCCTCTTTACCCAATGCGAGTTTTATTTCCGGCGGTACGCTCAATCTCGATGTTGGCTCGCTGACGCAGGCAAACCGCTACCTGTTCCTTGCTGCCAATGAGCTGACACTGGCCGGCACAAGCAGTGCCCCGAACCTGCTGGTGCAGATGCTGCCGTTTACCGCGACAAACTCAATTGGTTTTGAATCTTCCACGCCGGGTACGCAACTGACCAATTATACCGAGTCGGGGCATTTCTCCCACTTCACGGGTACGACCATGGCGCTCGGCGGGGCGTTACATAATGCCGATATTCAAATCGGCCAGAATGGCCTGATTGATATCGGCAGCAAAAACCTGATCTTCCTGACGGCGACACCGACGGTGATCGGCATTGAAAATGTGATTGGCACCGGGCTCATTAGTGTTATCTCGGCCGTATTCCCGACGGTGTTGATTGACGAGGTGGGCGGCGGCACCAGCGGCGGGACGACAGTTGATGATCCAGACCGCGATGATGAAGAACAGCCGGAAGGTAGCGTGGCCATTGAAGAAGGTGGCGTCAGGAATAACCTTAACCTGAGTTGCTCATGATGAGAATGCATTACATTATAAAAGGCCTGTCAGTGTTGTTCCTGCTGGCGGCACTGAATACGGTTAATGCGGCGGCAACGGAAGCGTCTGCCGGCAAAATCGTGCTGCTCATCGGCAAGGCGAGCGTCATTGATGCAGCGGGCAAGCCTCGGAAGTTAAAACGCGGCGGAACATTTTTTGAAGGTGATACCTTCGAGACGCAAAAAAAATCCTTTGTAAAACTGAAGTACACCGATGGCGGCGTGATGTTGCTGCGCCCGGAGACGAAGCTCGTCGTGGAAGAATTCAGGAACCCCGAAAAGGGCGTAGGCAAGTCAGTATTTAATCTCGTCAAGGGTGGCCTGCGCGCAGTTACCGGTGCAGTGGCGAAGAAAGATCCGTCCACCTATAAACTCAAGACACCAGTGGCCACGCTTGGTGTTCGCGGCACGGATTATGTTGTGCGCTACTGCAGCGGCAATTGCGGTGACCTGGCAAACCTGGGCGTGCCCGCGCCGCAAGACGGTTTGTATACAGGCGTAAGTAGCGGCGGTATTGTGCTCACTAACGGTGGCGGTAGCCGCCAATACAATGCCGGCCAGTTTGGCTACGCGACGAGCTGGAATACGCCACCGGAGCAGTTAGCCGACGCACCGGGTATTCTCAAGGTGGATAACCTGCCGGACCCGCTTGCCAGTGAAGGCGATGATTTCATTGCCGGCAATGCCTGTGAATAGTCGTTACCAGGGCTGACAGGAACATGCCGCTGATCGCCCCCCCCGGCTATGCTGCAGTTGCCCCGTTTGACAAGGAAAAACACACCGGCCTGGGGTTTGCAACAACCGGGTCAGCAGGTTTTGCCGCAAGCCTCAATGCGATCTACATAGCATGTGCAGAATTCCTGCAGGCTTCGCGGCACTACCCTGTTGTCTTCAGTTTTAGCGAGGCGCAGCAGCGATACTCGCCGATGATCGTGACCTCGTTTACCAGTGGCAGCAACCTGTTCGTATCTGATGCTGGTGAGTGGGACAGGGAGACCTATATCCCCGCCTATGTCCGGCGTTATCCCTTTTGTGTGGCCGAGCTTGGCAGTGATGAGGCGAGCAAACCGCTTGTCTGTGTTGACGAGTCGGCCCTCAGCGAGACGATGGAGCCCTTCTTCAATGCGGACGGCGAAGCAGGTGAGGCCTGGGAACGTATGCAAGCTTTTATGCAGGAATACGAGACGGCCCGACAGCAGACAGAGCGGTTTGCGGCAACGCTGGCGGAACAGGGATTATTCGAGGTCTTCGAGGCGCAGGCCTTTGGCGAAACTGGCAAGCGATACCACATAACAGATATGTACCGTATAAATGAAAAAAAATTACAAGGGCTTTCGGAAACGCGGCTGCATGAATTTATAGAGAAAAAATACATGTACTATATCTATGCACACCTGTTATCGCTGGACAATTTCCAGCGATTGCTGGACAGAAAAGCGGGACATCATGGGGATTGAGATAAAACTCTCCGATCAGCAACTGCCGGTAACCCCGGTATTTGTCGATTTCCTGAATCATATTGTCGATGGCCAGTCCTTCATGGGGCATGAATGGTATGACCAGCTAAACGAAAAACTGAATACCGAGCAGCAGAACCTGTTGCTCCGCGCCAACGAAAATGCCCGGAAGGTGATCGATTCACCGCTTGGCCAACAGGCCCTGGTAAGGGCGTATGAATTGTTTGTGGCGCTGCTGGTGGGTGATATTGCACCGATTCGTGAGCTACAGTTCAAATTCCATTTTATGCCTCGTCAGAAAAATTCATGGGTAGTTTTCGGGGCAGGTAGCGCTCCAAGCGCGTGATATAAGGCGATTTCAG
>NZ_JAVVES010000088.1:0-8844 GCF_032250955.1 Sulfuriflexus sp.
TACGGAAGCAATCCTGTCCCTGTCACCGATAACACAAAGACTTGCAAAACGGGAGGAGACCATATACGGATTAGCGTTAGCGTAATCCGACAGTTTTTTTAAAAGGCTTTTAAGTTTTTAAAAGCAGTTGTTTTTTTCGCGCTTACCGCGCGCGAGTAACTTTTCTTTACTTGTCTGAACGAGTAAGGGGTCGGAGTCGTGCGGGCGTGGTGATTTGCGGGAACAGCGAGCCGCGACGTTGGCGAACAGGCCAAAAGCATCTGTAGACACAGACTCCGACCCCGTTGGATTAGCAAAAGGGGGGGGTATACTTCCAATACCCTTCCGTTGCTCAGAGATCGTACATCATCGGCAGCAACCAGCTCAGTGCCAGCCAGACGATCACTGTCAGCGGGATACCGACACGAACAAAGTCGTTAAACTTGTAACCGCCGGCATTCATCACCAGCAGGTTGGTTTTGTAGGCCATGGGGGTGGCATAGCTCATATTGGCACCGAACAGCACCGCCAGCACAAAGGGCTCCGCCGGCAGCCCCAACTGCTGTGCAATACTGATAGCGATGGGGGTGCCGATCACCGCAGCGGCATTGTTGGAAACAATGTTAGTCAACACCGCCATCAGCAGCATCAGTCCGCTGAGCATCACCGTCGGGGAGCTGCCGGCACTCAGGTCGACGAAAAGTGCTGCGAGAAAATCCGCCCCGCCGGTCTTCAGCAGCGCCGAACCCAGGGCAAGACTCGCCACCACGATCATAATCACCGGTGTGCTGAGTGCCTGGGCGGCATCGCGCCAGCTCAAACAACGGGTCAGCAGCAGTAGCAACACCCCGCAAGTTGCACTGATCGCGATGGGCAAGATACCCAGGGCCGCCACCACCACGATGGCCGCCATGATCGTCAAGGCGATCGGTGCCCGTTTTGTTGTCGGCAGGTCACTGGTGGCATCGAGCACCAACAGCTCACCGCTGCGTTTGAGCTCGGCGATCTGCTCGCTGCTGCCTTGTACCAGCAGCACATCACCCACGTTCAGGCGAACATCCCCCACATCCGCTTTGAGAGTGCGTATCGCACTGCCGGCCCGGTGCAGTGCCAGGGTTACCAGCTGGTAGTAATCGGCAAAACGAATGTGCGAGAGGGCGTTGCCCTCCAGCGGTGAGCCCTGGGTAACCACGATCTCGGCCAGCTGCTGCTCCTCGTCCTGTAGCGGATGCTCCTCATCCACCATGGCATCTCCGGCGTAGAGTTTTGTTCCCAGCACCGTCTCCAGCTCTTTGAGGTTTTCCGGTGTATCCTTGACGCTCATTCGATCGCCGGCCTTGAGCAACACATCAGGCAAGGGGGTCAGAACGGTATTCTCGCCACGGTAGATCTGCATCACTTTCAGGGCACCACCAGCCTTTTCATTCAGTTCCGCCAGGGTCTTTCCCGCCGCGAAACTTTCTTCATCCACATGCAGGTGGGCGGTAAAGACACGCGGTGAGGTGTCTTCCATATGCGCCTCGCGTCGGGGAATCATCCGCGGTGCAATGAGCCAGAGAAAAAGGATGGCGATGCCCCCGGCAAGCGCGGCCGGCACAAAGAAGTGGAACATACTCATGTGCGGCTGCCCCATATCGGCCGCCACGGAGACCACCAACAGGTTGGTTGAAGTGCCGATGGTGGTGCTCATGCCACCAACCAGCGTGGCAAAGCCCATCGGCATCAGGATCGCCGACGCCGGTTGTTTACTGCGCAGCGATACACTGACCAGGATGGGCAGCAGCAGCACCACGATCGGCACATTGTTGACAAAGGCGCTGAGTATCGCGCCCACCAGCAGGGTCAGCAGCAAAGAGAGCGTGGGACTTACCGACCAGAGCCGGGCGAGCTGGCGTCCCACAGGCTCCAGGGCGCCGGTACGCACCAGCGCCTGTCCGGCGATCATCAGGGCGCAGACCGCCACCAGCGCCTCATGGCCGAAGCCGGAGAAAAAGTCGGTCGCATGGAGTACCGCCCCATCCGCCTCATAGGGAAACAGGCCAAACCCGGCGGTCAGGATCGCCAGCACCACCAGGCTCGAGGTCTCGAGCGGGATCCGTTCTCGGGTAAAGAGAAACAGGGCGACAACAACCAGAAAAAGCACAGCCAGACCATGGCTGTCGGGAAGGGCAGGGAGATCCATATCGTTCAGTCCTGTGCGCGGCTACTCGACAAAGTCTACGCCAAAGCGGTGGCCCACCTTAGGGGTTCTTAGGGGTCGGAGTCAAAATCGCATAGCCCATTGATTTTCTGCACCTTCCGGTTTTTCGTACCATGGTTGGCCTGGTTGACAGCGAAGTATCTTTATCGCTAGCCTTTGTAACACATTTTATATAGCAAGAATATCAAGGAAGATATTATGCCTAGACGGCCCCGTCTTTATTTGCCCGATCAACCTCAGCATGTGGTGGTGCGTGGACATAACCGCGATCCGATTTTTGCCTGCCACGATGACTTTCGTTTTTTCTACAAATGTCTGTGTGAGGCGGCAATTCGCCATCAGTCTTCAATTCATGCATGGGTATTCATGCATAACCATATTCACTTGTTGGTGACGCCTGCTGATGCCGAGTCATTGCCGAGGACGATGCAGTCGGTTGGGCGTCGCTATGCGCAATATTTTAATCGTCGTTATCATCGCAGCGGTTCTTTGTGGGAGGGCCGATACAAGGTGGGCCTGGTTGATACGGAAGACTATTTGCTAGCCTGTTATCGCTATATTGAACTCAATCCGGTGCGCGCGGGAATTGTAAGCAAACCTGAGGATTATCCATACTCCAGTTATCAGGCAAATGCTTTAGGTAAAAAAGATGCTCTGGTTACGCCTCACGAACTGTATTTGAATTATGTGGATAAAGGGCCGGAGTCGTGCGGGCGTGGTGATTCGCTGGAACCGCGAGCCGTGATGTTGGCGAGCAAGCCAAAAGCACCTGTAGACAGCAACTCAGGCCCCGCTGGATTGATGTATTATCGTTCGCTTTTTGACGAGGTGCTGACTCGAAAGGAGTTGACCGATATTCGTCGAGGTACGGAAAAGGGGCTGGGCATTGGTCGAGCCGAGTTTTTGCTTAAGGTAGCGAAGTTGGTTAGTTCTTAAAGGGTCGGAGTCGTGTGGGTGTTGTGATGCTGTGGGGTGGCAAGCCGTGACGCTGGTGTTTGCGTCATGAGCATCTGCAGGCAACGACTCCGACCCCGAGTTTCAGGCAACGACTCCGACCCCGAGTATCGCGACCCCAAATATCAGACCCCAGATGAACCCTGTCGGGAAACGGTAAAACGCCTGATCCCACTGGATAAAATTCAACCAAAATGCTAATTTCCACTCCCCGTTTTCCAAAGTAATACCCTTATGACGCGCAAATTATTTATCAAGACCTTCGGCTGCCAGATGAACGACTACGATTCGTCGCGCATGGCCGACGCCTTGCGCGATTCGCACGGCCTGGAACGTACGGAGTCGCCGGAAGAGGCGGATGTGCTGTTGCTGAATACCTGCTCGGTGCGCGATAAGGCGCAGGAAAAGGTGTTTTCGGTGCTGGGACGCTGGAACCAGCTCAAGCAGGCGCGCCCGGGGCTGGTTATCGGCGTCGGTGGCTGTGTCGCCAGCCAGGAGGGCGAGGCGATCCGCCTGCGGGTGCCCTACGTGGATATGATCTTCGGCCCGCAGACGCTGCACCGCCTGCCGGAGATGCTGAAGGAAACCGAGCAGAAGCATAAGCCCTGTATCGATATCAGCTTCCCGGAGATCGAGAAGTTCGACAACCTGCCGGAGCCGCGTGCCGAGGGGCCGACGGCCTTTGTCTCCATCATGGAGGGCTGCAGCAAGTATTGCACCTTCTGCGTGGTGCCGTACACGCGTGGCGAGGAGGTCAGCCGGCCGTTTGACGACGTCATCGCCGAGGTGGCCGGGCTGGCGGCGCAGGGTGTGCGCGAGGTGAACCTGCTTGGCCAGAACGTGAATGCCTATCGCGGGCCGATGCATGACGGCGATGTGGCCGACCTGGCCTTGTTGATCCGGTACGTTGCTGCCATCGATGGCATCGACCGCATCCGCTACACGACCTCGCACCCGCAGGAGGTCAACGATGCCCTGATCGAGGCCTACCGCGACGTGCCGGAGCTGGTCTCGCACTTGCACCTGCCGGTGCAGTCGGGTTCGGACAAGGTGCTGGCCGAGATGAAGCGCAATCACACGGCAGCCGATTACCGTGAATTGATCGCCCGCCTGCGCGAGGCGCGTCCGGACCTGAGCCTGTCATCGGATTTTATTATCGGTTTCCCGAACGAGAGCGATGCTGATTTCGAAGACACGATGAAACTCATCGAGGACATCGGTTTTGACCACTCTTTCAGTTTCATCTACAGCCCGCGCCCGGGCACGCCGGCCTCGGACATGCCGGACAGCGTCGACCTCATCGTCAAGCAGGCCCGCCTGGGCCGCCTGCAACGGCGCATCAGCGAGATGGCGGCGGCGATCAGTGACAGCATGGTAGGCAGCAGGCAAAAGGTGCTGGTCACCGGCCCGTCACGCAAAGACCCGAACGAGCTTAGCGGCCGCACCGAAAATAACCGCGTCGCCAACTTCAAGGGTGATGCCGCGCTGGTGGGCCAGTTCGTCGAGTTGCACATCACCGAGGCCTTTCCGAATTCCCTGCGCGGTGATTACCTGCGTACTTTTGCCTGATAGCCCGTCAACGCTGCCGGCGAGCTTGCACGGGCACCGGCCTTTCATTATCTTTCTATATAAGTAGCCACACGGAATCACTTTGAGCGAACACCTACAATCGAACCAGTTTGTCCTCGACCCTCCCGATAACCTGCGGCTGGCCAATCTCTGTGGCCAGTTTGACGAGCACCTGCGCCAGATCGAACGCTCGCTGGGGGTGGAAATCAATAACCGCGGTAACCGTTTCCAGGTCATCGGTGAGGATGACTCGGTGCGTGCCGCCGGCGAGGTACTGAACGGCCTCTACGCCGAATCGGCGAACGAGACCCTGAGCCCGGCGCAGGTACACCTGTTCCTGCAAGGCACGGGGCTGGCCAATGTTGTGCAGCCCAAGCTCGATGACGAGCCGATCATCATCCGCACCCGCCGTGGCCAGATCAAGCCGCGCACACCAAACCAGCAACGTTATGTGAAGGCGATTCAGAACCACGATATCAATTTCGGCGTCGGCCCTGCCGGTACCGGCAAGACCTACCTCGCCGTTGCCACCGCGGTGGAGGCCCTTGAGCGCGACGAGGTGCGCCGCATCCTGCTGGTGCGGCCGGCGGTCGAGGCCGGGGAACGCCTCGGTTTCCTGCCCGGTGACCTCGCGCAGAAGGTCGACCCTTACCTGCGCCCGCTCTACGATGCCCTGTATGAAATGCTCGGCTTCGAGAAGGTCGCCAAGCTCACCGAGCGCAATGTTATCGAGGTCGCGCCCCTCGCCTACATGCGTGGCCGTACCCTGAACGAGTCCTTCGTGATCCTTGATGAGGCGCAAAACACGAGTGTCGAGCAAATGAAGATGTTCCTGACCCGCATCGGTTTTGGTTCCAAGGCCGTCATCACCGGCGATGTCACCCAGATCGACCTGCCGACGCACCAGAAATCCGGGCTACGCCACGTCATCGAGGTGCTCAAGGATGTTGATGGCATCAGTTTCAACTTCTTCCTCTCCCGCGACGTCGTCCGCCACCCGCTGGTGGCCCGCATCGTCAACGCCTACGAAGATTACGAGCAAGCCAACCCCGCGGAGAACAAACGGCGGCCGTGATCGAGATCGATTTTGAAAACGCCAGCACGGCAACGGGGCTGCCGACCGAGCCGCAAATCCGTCACTGGGTCGAGACTGTCCTCGAGGGCCGGCTGGCGTCGGCCACGCTCGGCATCCGTATCGTCGATGAGGACGAGAGCGCCGAACTGAACCAGACCTATCGCGACAAACCGGGGCCGACGAACGTGTTGTCATTTCCCTTCGAGATGCCGGACCTGCCCGCCGCGCTGGCAGCCACTGAGAACGAGGAGATCCCGGTCAAGTTACTGGGTGACCTGGTAATTTGCGCCCCGGTGGTGGCACGCGAGGCGGCCGGGCAGGGCAAGCCGCTGCCGGCGCACTGGGCCCACATGGTCGTGCATGGCGTGCTGCACCTGCTTGGCTACGATCACCTCGATAAGGGCGAAGCGGCCGAGATGGAGGGGCTCGAGCAGCGGCTCCTCGCCGAACTGGGTGTTGGCGACCCCTACGCCAGTCTCTAAGCGTGTGTAAAGATTAGTATTTTCATAAAGAAAAGCGCTACAATGCGCGTCCTTTTTGTGACAGGGAGCGATTTGAGCATCGCATGAACGAAGACCGATCTAGTAACGAGCCCACTCAGCGCTCCTGGTTTGAACGACTTGGCCAGGCCCTGATGGGTGAACCCCAGGACCGCGAACAACTCGTCGAGTTGTTACGCGATGCCGAGCAGCGCAATCTCCTCAACCCCGATGCCCTCGCCATGATCGAAGGTGTCCTGCAGGTTTCTGAAATGCAGGTCCGTGACATCATGATCCCGCGTTCGCAAATGGCCATCATCGAGCGCGAGGCACAGTTGTCGGAATTGTTGCCGGTCGTAATCGAGGCCGGGCACTCGCGTTACCCGGTAATCGGCGAGAACAAGGACGAGGTCATCGGCATGTTGCTGGCCAAGGACCTGTTATCGTTTACCGCCGGTGGCGAGGCCGACAAGTTCAACCTGCGCGACATCCTGCGCCCGGCCGTGTTTGTGCCGGAGAGTAAACGTCTCGATGTGTTGCTGAAGGAATTCCGCTCCAGCCGTAACCACATGGCCATCGTCGTCGATGAATACGGTGGCGTGGCCGGCCTGGTCACCATTGAAGACGTGCTGGAACAGATCGTCGGTGAGATCGAGGACGAGTATGACTTCGATGAAACCGCGGCGATTCTCAAGCTCAACGAACACGAGTTTACCGTCAAGGCGCTGACCCCGATCGATGAATTCAACGAGTACTTTGATACCGATTACAGCGACGAGGAGTTCGATACGATCGGCGGCGTCATCACGAACAGTTTCGGGCACGTGCCGAAGCGCAATGAGACCGTCGTGCTGGGCGAACTCGAGTTCCGCATCATGCGTGCCGACAAGCGCCGCGTGCACCTGCTCAAGATCGTGCGTCGTCAAGAAGCCACGGAGTCCGGCACCTGAGGTTGCCCATGCATCGTTGGCTGCACAACAGGCTTCAGGCGCGCGGTGAGAAGAGCCGAAACCTGCTGGCGTTACTGACCGGCGCCATCACCGTTGCGGCCTACGCCCCGCTGGAACTTGCCGCCCTTGCCGTGCTGGGCATGCTCGGGCTTTTCCTGCTCATCCCTTATAACCACCCGCGACAAGCCGCGTGGCGCGGATTTTTCTTTGGCCTGGGACTCTTCGGCGCGGGGACGTCATGGGTCGTGGTCAGTATCTACGAGTTCGGGCACTCGCCGTTGCTACTCGCCGTCTTCATGACCCTATTAATGGTGGCCTACCTGGCCCTGTTTCCGGCCCTGTTTGCCTGGGCCATGGCGCGCTGGCAGGTCAACAGGCGGCCGTTGGGTTTTGTCTTGCTCGCACCGGCCTTCTGGGTGGTTACCGAGTGGCTGCGGGGCACACTCTTCACCGGCTTCCCGTGGCTGAACATGGGTTACAGCCAGGTCGATACCTGGCTTTCGGGTTACGCCCCGGTCGTAGGGATTTATGGCCTTGGCTGGCTGGTGGCCCTGTCCGCGGCCTTGCTGTTTGTGATTCGACAAAAACCGCTGGTGGCCTCCTTATGTCTGCTGGCGATCTGGGGTAGCGGTTTTAGCCTCACCGGTCAGGAGTGGGTTAGCGCCAGTGGCAAGCCGCTGCGCGCCACCTTGTTGCAGGGCAATGTCTCGCAGCATGAGAAATGGCAACCACAAGGGCGCGCACGCACGCTCGGCCTTTACGAAGATCTTACCCGGCAACATCTCGACAGTGATTTGATTATCTGGCCGGAAACAGCCGTACCGGCGTTTTACGATTCCGTGGCGGAAGATTACATTGAAGACATCCGCAGCCTGGCGCGCGCAAGCCAGACTGACCTGCTCATCGGGGTGCCCATCCGGCGGCCAACGGCTGACCCGGAACAATTACGTTACTACAACAGTGTGGTTGCCCTTGGTGAACAGCTTGAGTTCTATCACAAGCAGCATCTCGTGCCGTTTGGCGAGTACGTGCCGTTCGGCAATCTCCTGCGCAGTATTGGTGGCGTCTTCAACCTGCCGATGTCGGATTTTTCATCCGGTGGCATGCAGCCGCCGCTTAACGTAGCCGGCCAGCAGGCGGCGATCACGATTTGTTATGAGATCATCTTCGCCGAGGAAGTGCGCCGCAATATCACCGAGGCGACGATGCTGGTGAATGTCAGTAACGATGCCTGGTTTGGTCGCTCACTGGCGCCACTGCAACACTTCGAGATGGCGCGCATGCGTGCCCTGGAAAGCGGCCGGCCTTTATTGCGCGCCACCAATACCGGCATCACGGCCTTTGTCGATCACAAGGGGCGGGTGCAACATCGGGCGCCGGCCTTCAGCGTGCAGGCCCTGACTGGCATGGTGCAGCCGATGACCGGCATTACACCGTACGTACGTTACGGCAACATGCCGGTTATGGTGCTGATGCTGCTCCTGCTTGGTGCCGGCGTCTGGTATCGACGCCGCTAAGTAGGGCAAGTGCCGGAATGACGCGTATAATGGAATAATATTGCAGGCTCTTCGGAAAAATTAGTGGGTAAAAATATAGCGAATTTGGAGCAATAGAGATAGTTTTCTGGAAATTGGAGGG
>NZ_JAVVES010000089.1:0-8211 GCF_032250955.1 Sulfuriflexus sp.
CACGTTTTTCAATACACAGGTTAATCACATTACCCACATATGTCTGTGGCATCAGAATATTCGCAACAATAATCGGTTCGCGAATCTCCTCAATGAAATTGGCCTCGGGCAGGGCCGCCGGATTCTCCACCTTGATGACCTCGCCCCTGGTGGTCAGGACTTCATAGATCACCGTTGGCGCGGTGGTGATCAACTCGAGATTGTACTCGCGCTCAAGGCGCTCCTGGACAATCTCCATGTGCAGCATGCCGAGGAAACCACAGCGGAAGCCAAAGCCCAGCGCCTGCGAGGTTTCCGGTTCAAAATGCAGTGAGGCGTCATTGAGGCTCAGTTTCTGCAAGGCCTCACGGAAATCCTCATAGTCTTCCGAACTGATGGGGAACAGGCCGGCGAACACACGTGGCTGCACCTTCCGAAATCCGGGCAAGGCCTCGCTGGCCGGGTTATCCGGCGAAGTCAGGGTATCACCGACCGGCGCCCCGCCAATCTCCTTGATGCCGGCCACCACATAGCCGACGTCGCCGACATCAAGGGATGCCGTCTCGATACGCTTTGGCGTAAAACGACCCACCTTGTCGACGAGGAAGTCGCGGCCCGTGGACATAATCCGGATCTTTTGTTTCGGCTTGATGCTGCCGTCCATGATTCGCACCAGCGATACGACGCCGAGATAGTTGTCAAACCAGGAATCGATAATCAGTGCCTTCAACGGTGCATCCGCCACCCCTTGCGGCGCGGGGATACGCACGACCAGCTGTTCGAGGCAGTCTTCGATACCGATGCCGGTTTTGGCACTGACAAGCACGGCGTCTTCTGCCTCGATGCCGATGATTTCCTCGATTTCCTTGACGACGCGTTCGGGTTCGGCGGCCGGCAGATCGATCTTGTTCAGGACCGGCACGACTTCAAGCCCGAGGTCGATGGCGGTATAGCAATTCGCCACGCTCTGCGCCTCGACGCCCTGTGAGGCATCAACCACCAGCAAGGCGCCCTCGCAGGCTTCCAGTGAACGTGACACCTCGTAGGAAAAATCGACGTGCCCGGGGGTATCAATGAAGTTCAGGTGATAGACCTGTCCATCCCGCGCCTTGTAGTCCAGCGAGACACTCTGCGCCTTGATGGTGATGCCGCGCTCCCGCTCGATATCCATCGAATCCAGCACCTGCGCCTGCATTTCGCGGTTTGTGAGCCCGCCACAGACCTGGATAAAACGGTCGGCGAGGGTCGATTTACCATGATCGATGTGAGCGATAATGGAGAAGTTACGGATATTCTCCATCTTCATAAGATTACTACCTGATTGGCTTCTGGCATAAGGGACACAATAAAAACCGGCGCCTCACAGGCGCCTCAATGAGGGGATTATAACTGATTCGGGCTATTCGCTAAATGCTCACGTAATGCCTGCATATCGAGGAAATAATGACATATCTCGATATCCCCTTCCTTGAGAACCGGCACCGATGTGCCATAGGCCGCAGCCAGGGCCGGATCACTATCGACATCAATGCGTTGCAGCTGAAAAACCAGCTCTTTTTGTAATTCGGACAATGCCACCTCCATATCCTCACAGAGGTGGCAACCGGTGCGACTATACACTGTCAGCCTGACAGCCGCACCGGCTATATCACTTCTCATCCGTTATTTTTAGCGCCAGGAAGACCGGGCCACTGCGGGCACGGTGTATCAAAACAGGCACGGACTGGTTCGCCGGCAGTTTCTTGACCACTTTCTCGAACTGTTCAATGCCACTGATCTTCTCATTATTGAGCATGGTGATCACATCACCACGGCGAAGACCGGCCTGGGCGGCAGCACCATCGACTTCGTTGACCAGCACACCACCCGCGTCAATTTCGATTTTTTTACGTTGCGCATCCGTCAGTTCCGAAACGGTGACCCCGATACGGTTCAGTTGGCTGGTTTTCGGCTCGTTATTCGCGACGCGAATTTCATCCTCGGCCGGCAATTCACCTATGACCACTTTAAGGGTACGGGTCTTGCCCTGGCGGAGCACCCGTACCGGTACCGACTCGTTGACCGGTGTACGACCGACCAGCGGCGGCAGGTCCTTGGAGTGGTTTACCTCGTCACCGTTGAAAGCAAGAATAACATCGCCGACTTCAAAACCCGCCCTGGAGGCCGGACTATCGGGCAGCACCCGTGATACCAGGGCACCGCGTGGTTTGTCCATATCAAATGATTCGGCCAGATCGGCAGTCACATCCTGGATCAGGACACCCAGCCAGCCGCGTGTAACCCGACCCTTGGTTTTCAGTTGATCGGCCACGTTCATGGCGACCTCGATGGGGATCGCAAATGACAGCCCCATAAAGCCACCGGTGCGGCTGTAAATCTGCGAATTCACACCAATCACTTCGCCATCCATATTGAACAGCGGACCACCCGAATTTCCCGGGTTAATAGCAACATCGGTCTGGATAAACGGCACATAGTTCTCACTTGGCAGACTGCGCCCCTTGGCGCTGACGATGCCGGCAGTAACCGAATGGTCAAAACCAAAGGGTGAGCCAATCGCCAGGACCCACTCACCTACTTTCAGGTCGTTTGACTTGCCAATTTTGACTATCGGCAGGCTGCCCGCATCGATCTTCAACAAGGCAACATCACTGCGCGCATCTGAACCCACTATTTTGGCAGTGAACTCACGGCGGTCACTCAAGCGCACGATGACCTCATCGGCATCGCGAATGACATGGTTGTTTGTCATCACGTAACCATCGGCGGAAATAATAAAGCCGGAGCCCAGTGACTTCGCATCACGCGGCATTGGTGCATTGCCGTCTTCATCAAAGAAATGACGGAAAAAATCATGGAACGGACTGTCTTCGGGGAGTTCGGGGATTTGCAGGTTTTCCGGCAGGCGCGGCCCGCGCTTGATTTTCTGGGTGGTACTGATGTTCACCACTGCCGGGCTGTTGCTCTCGGCCAGCTCGGTAAAGTCAGGAAGACTACGCGCCTGAACCTGTGACCAGGCCAGCAGCACCAGCAGTGCAAGCGCCAGTTTATATACAAGAACATTACCCGACAGGTATTTCATGATGTCTCCCGTTTTATTTCATTGATTGCGATAACTTGACCTTCACCAGCAACGCGACGCAGAATTACTGGACGAAACCGGCCTTCTATTAGCGCACGTCTGGCATAAGCCTTCAACCAGTACAAGCCCATACCGAGCCCGGTTAAGCCACCCAGGATAGAGACGGTTTCGGAGGTCACTCGACTGTCTGCGAATAATGCCTCGGCAATAATGGCCATCAACAGCATCAATAGAAGCGGCAGCATATACACCGCAAAAGAACCCTGTAACAGGCTGCTTTCTTCAAGACCAAGGACAACCTCATCGCCGGCCTGCATACCTTCTATCGGGGTCACGGCCAGCTGGTTACTGCGCCGGCCGACCAGACGTTCCAGCAACGAACTGCCACAGGCATTTTTTGCCGAGCAACTGCCACAGGTTGACTGGCGCTGCGTCTCTACCCAGGCAATTTTGTCTTCGATAGCGATAACACGTGCACGTTCTTCAATCATGGGTCTCTGGGAACCGTCAATAATGGTTAACTGCGTCAGCGATAAGCTGCACCGTAGTATACGGTACTTCCCCTACCGCCGTAATATGGTAATCGCCCATGCTGCGGCCATAGGCATTAACCGCGCCCATACTTGATGCACCCTGCAGGCTTTCCTTTTGTGCCTCAAGCTTATCTATATATACAGACACCCATGCCAGACCATCAGTGTAAACAATGTGCTCCACCGGCATCCGGGTATCTGGCAGGTGATGTTTGTTCCGATGTGAAAGCATAAAGCCCTGCGGCAGCTTGTCCGCACGCCAACGGTCATCCATCGGCATGGGCTCATCGGCTTTATCATCACTGTCGGTTACCCAGGTGTACTCTTTGCCACTGATATTGGGTTTGAGGAGATCGTCGTCAATCTGTTCGTAAAGACGCAAATCGGTAAACATAATCTGTTCGATGGCATTGCCGCGGCTGTCGAGTAGTTCTGACTTGAGCAATAACTCGAAGGCATCATCAATCCATAAGCGATAGCCATAGCGAAAGCTGTCTTTAGGCCGAATCATAACCTTGCGCGCCGGGCGTGAGGCTACGCGCTCATAACCTTCGAAGATAAAATCGTAGTATTCGCCAATATGGCTCAGGTCACTTGGAATCGAGGGCAGGCGGTTTTCGGGGCCGTGGTTGTCGACCAGCACTGAGCGATTGTCCGGCAGGATACAGGTGACGTTATCATTGTTACGGATAACTTCCCGGGCCACGCCATTCAGGGAGACCATGCGTTCATGCTCGCCTTTACTGTCGGCCTTGTGGATGATATGCACGGCTTCCAGCTGATTGCCTTGCCGGTAGACAAAGGTGCCCTGGTAATTAAGCGTTTCACCTGCGTGGCTCACCCGGCCCAACCATTCTCGCACCGTCTCGGAAGTAATCTGCTCCATGCCTGCCGCAGGCGTGAGGCCGGCAAGGAGCAGCAGGAACAATAGACCCTTTTTCATCGCGATGCGTTATCTCCACCCGGCAGGTATTCAATAGCCGGTGCATCCTCGTCCGGCCTGGCCGGCCGTGCATTATTGCCTGCCGTCACAATCGGTGCATATGGCATGGTACCCCGTACTGCAGTCGAGTAACCATTATGGTTAACCAGGTAACTGTTTAGCTTCATGACTACAGCAGGACGGTCATCTGACCACCTGGCCGTATTAACCCGCAGCCACTCCTGCTGCTCCGCGACCGGCGCCTTGGCAACCTGACTCGCTCCCGGACCGAAGGCCTTCTCGGCCGGCTGAATCATCAGCACCGCAACAGCCGCGACCGTGGCCGCAATCGCCATCCCGGCCACTTGCTTGAAGGTGGCCGAGAGGTGACGACGCCTGTGCTGTGGCGCGAAGAGGGTCGGCTCACTCGCCAGCCGGGCCTGAACGCCGGCAAGCAAATCCGCCGCAGATGAAATGTCGCCTTCATGGCGCAGCGCACTACCGGCACGCTGGTAACGCAGCCAGCGAGAACGCAATTCCGGGTTGCTCAGCATGTCACTGATCAAGCGATCGGCCTCGACCTGCTCGAGCTCGCCGTCAACAAATGCAGAAAGTCGTTCATCATGTTGTATCATAGGACTACCCATCCACTACTCATATTGTTCACCCTCCAGCATCGGGCGAATCTTTGCGTCAACAGCCTCACGGGCCCTGAATATGCGCGAACGAACCGTCCCAACCGGGCAATCCATCGCTTGCGCAATATCGTCATAACTCATGCCTTCGAGTTCACGCAGCATAATCGCGGTGCGTAAATCCTCAGGCAAGGCCCCAATGGCCTCATATACCGCCTCTTCCAGTTCGTCCCTGTGCAGCAGTTGTTCCGGTGTCGCGTATTCCTTCAAATGATGAGCATTGTCATACTGTTCAGCATCACTGGCCTCGATATCGTCCCGCGGTGGCCGGCGGCCCTGCGCAACAAGATAATTCTTGGCTGTGTTGATGACAATGCGGTAAAACCAGGTATAAAACGCACTGTCACCACGAAAATTGGCCAGCGCCCGGTAGGCCTTGATAAAGGCTTCCTGCGCCACATCTTGCGCCTCGGCCGAATCGCGCACATAACGCGAGATCAGGTTCAGCGCCCTTTGCTGATATTTCAGCACCAGCAAATCGAAGGCCTTTTTGTCGCCGGCCTGGACCCGCGCGACCAGCGCGCTGTCCGCATTCTTCTCGGCCATTCTGGCCTTCCCCTTTTCATCGGCAGAACTACTCATCATCCACCTGTTTTATTGACCTTTTTTCATGGTATTAGTTCGCCTGCATGATACTTTTATTATATTCTCATGCCCAACGGGTGCGGCAAACCGGTATTTTGGCTCCCGCTAATGAATTTTGACCTGAAGTTAAGCCTATGAGTACGCAGTATACACATGATGTCCTTGTGATCGGCGGCGGCATCGCCGGCCTGACTCTGGCCCTGCGTCTGGCCGAAGACGTCAAGGTTGCCATTATCGCCAAGGGCTCGCTTACGGAAAGTTCCAGTCTATATGCCCAGGGCGGCATCGCCGCGGTGCTTGAGCAAGACGACTCCATCGAGGCACATATCGAAGACACGCTCAATGCCGGTGGCCAACTCTGTGATCCGGCGGTTGTCCGCCAGGTGGTCGAGCGCAGTGCCGCGAATATCCAGTGGCTCATTGACCAGGGTGTGCTCTTTACCCGGGAACCCAGCGAGGATGGCTCGGGAGGGTATCACCTGACCCGCGAGGGTGGCCATTCCCGTCGGCGCATCATCCATGCCGCTGACGCCACCGGGCGCGCCGTGGAAACCACGCTCGGTGAGCGCGTCCACGCCCACAGGAATATTACCCTGTATGAGCAGCATATCGCCGTGGATATTATTACGAGCGCCAAACTCGGGCTGCCGGGTAACCGCGCGCTGGGTGCCTATGTGCTGGATCGCGACAGCGGCCATGTAGAAACCTTCAGCGCCCGCACGGTGGTCCTTGCTACCGGTGGTGCCAACAAGGTTTATCTGTATACCACCAACCCGGATGTCTCGACCGGTGACGGTATCGCCATGGGCTGGCGCGCCGGCTGCCGGGTGGCCAACATGGAATTTATCCAGTTCCACCCGACCTGCCTTTATCACCCCAAGGCCAAGACGCTTTTGCTGACCGAAGCGATCCGCGGCGAAGGTGGCAAGCTCCGTCTGCCCGATGGCAGCACTTTTATGGAACAATTCGATCCACGCGCAGAACTCGCGCCCCGTGATATCGTCGCCCGCGCCATTGACCATGAAATGAAATGCCTGGGTATCGATCATGTCTGTCTCGATATCAGTCACAAGCCAGCCGAATTCATCCGCGGTCACTTCCCGAACATCTATGCGAGCTGCCTCGAGTACGGCTATGACATGACCCTGGAGCCCGTGCCCGTGGTGCCGGCAGCACATTACACCTGCGGTGGCATCATGACCGATAATCATGGCCGCACCGATATTAACGGCCTGTATGCGATCGGTGAAACCGCCTATACCGGCCTGCATGGAGCCAATCGTCTTGCCAGCAACTCCCTGCTCGAATGCCTGGTCTTTGCCGAGGCGGCCAGCAAGAACATCGAACAAGCCCTTCCACGCTGGAGCTTGTCGACACAGCTCCCGCCCTGGGATGAAAGCCGCGTCACTGACTCTGATGAAGAAGTGGTGGTGAGCCATAACTGGGATGAGTTACGGCGTTTCATGTGGGACTACGTGGGAATCGTGCGCACCAACAAACGCCTGCAACGCGCCAAGCGCCGGGTTGATCTGCTCAACAGCGAAATCGAGGATTACTACGGCAACTTCCGCGTCACTAACGACCTGCTCGAGCTGCGTAACCTGACCCAGGTCGCCGACATGATTATTCAGAGCGCCATGCTGCGCAAGGAAAGTCGCGGCCTGCATTACACGCTCGATTACCCGCAAACCGACAGTCGTGCCGCCCATAGCACGATCCTTGTCCCGGAAAATTACCAACGCACCACCCGGCAAACCGCCTAGGATAAGGGGTCGGAGGTTAGGGGTCGGAGTCGTGCAGGTGTGGTGATTCTCTGGAGCAACGAACCGCGAGGTTGGCGAGCAGGTCAAAAGCACCTGTAGACAGCGACTCCGACCCCGATATGCGCGACCCCGATATGCGACCCCGATGTGGAGTCGCGCGGGCGTGGTGATTCGCTGGAACAACAAGCCGCGACGTTGGCGACCAGGTCAAATGCACCTGTAGGCAGCGACTCCGATGTGAGGTTAGGGGTCGGAGTCGCGCGGGTGTGGTGATTTGCTGGAACAACAAGCCGCGACGTTGGCAACCAGGTCAAATGCACCTGTAAGCAGCGACTCCGACCCCGATGGATTGAGCAGCGACTCCGACCCCGATGGATTGCGACCCCGCTGGATTAGGGTAAGGGTCGCGTTAACCACACCCTGTCCAGGCAGCGGCTGTTTCAGGCCAGCTTTTCCAGCTCACCATCACGCAGGGTGCGCAACCGGACCCGCAGGCGTCTCAGGGTTTCCGTATCGGCGCTGTCGCTCAATAACGGCACACTCAGGTACCACGGCCAGCGACCCTGTTTGAAATTCAGGCTCTTCGGAAAAATTAGTGGGTAAAAATATAGCGAATTTGGAGCAATAGAGATAGTTTTCTGGAAATTGGAGG
>NZ_JAVVES010000008.1:0-57558 GCF_032250955.1 Sulfuriflexus sp.
GACTGAAATCGCCTTATATCACGCGCTTGGAGCGCTACCTGCCCCGAAAACTACCCATGAATTTTTCTGACGAGGCTGTTTTATTTACTCATGCCGTTGGTTGTTCTTGAGGGCATTACCTGTATAGCGGCCTTTGCGACGTGCACGCTCCTCACGATGACTTGCAGGGCGCGCCTTTTGGAGGTGGCCCGCGGTCAGGTAATGGCATCGAGTTCTATCCAGAAGGTGCTGCCCTGGCCGATAGTACTGTCTATACCGATAGCCCCGCCCATCATTTCGATGAGATGGCGGGTGACGGCCAGGCCGATGCCGGTGCCTTCAATCTCTGTGGTTGCATCAAGCCGCTCAAAGTCAGCAAACAGGCGTTGCTGATCGGTATCTGAAATGCCCGGTCCGGTATCACGAATGCTGATGCGAATGCGTTGCTCACGGGTTAATTCCGCATCCAGGTAAACCGAGCCTTGTTCCGAATTGTACTTGATCGAGTTGGCCAGAATATTGATAACGGCCTGCTTGAGTCGCAGCGGGTCAACCTTGAGGCGTAGCGCAGATCCATGGATGTTGTTTTCTATCGTGATCCCCTGTTTATCTGCAAGCGGGTGCATCAGTTTGACACATTCCCGGGCAAGCTCGTGCAGCTCGAATTCAACCGGAAACAGATCCATCCGCCCCGACTCGATACGGGCGAGATCAAGAAGCTGGTTGATGAGGTTCAGCAGGTGTTTGCCGCCCGCGACAATTTCATTGACGTGCGCGTGCTGGCTGGCACTGAGTGGTTCTTTCTGGTCGTATTCGAGCAGCTGCGAGAAACCGAGAATCGCATTCAAAGGTGTGCGCAATTCATGACTCATGCGGGAGAGAAACTCGGTCTTGGTCTGACTGGCGGCCTCAGCCTCTTCTTTTGCGCTTTGTAACTCGGCGGTACGCGATTCGACCAGTGCTTCAAGTTCGGCCTCGCGGGCCTCGGCAGCCTGCTCTGCGAGCTTGCGGATCGAGATGTCGCGTACCACCAGAACCCGGGCACCGGAAGTATGGCCATCAATTTCATGCAAGGGTCGCGCACTGACTTCTACCGGGAAGAATCGCCCATCTCGAGCCGTGCATGAAGCCTCTTTATCAAATTCGGGCAAACCGTCGGCATCGATGCCTTGCAGATTGAGAACGGCGCCAAGCGGCTGGCCACTTGCGGCGGCGATGCTGTAGCCGGTCAGGTGCTCAGCCGCCTCATTCATGTCAATGACTGTGCCATCTATGTCACAGCTGATGACACCATCGGCAATCGAATGCAGTACGGTTTCGGCATATTCTTTCTCGCGAAACAACTGCTGTTCGGAATGGGCAGTGTGACGGATGATATAAATAGCGATTGCTATTCCGGCGAGGATAACGACAACGGCCATGAAAGTAATGACATACAGCGAGGTACGCAGCTCACGGCCGATATCCAGCGTCGCCTGGCGGGTGCTTTCACGTTGCATGGCCTGGAGCTTGCCGGCATAGGCATAATTGGCCCGTTGCAGGGGGACGGCGCGGGTCACAAACACCTGACGGGCCTCGTCGAAACGCTCCTGATCAATGAGTTTGATGATCTCATTATGCGACTGCGCGATCTCAAAGGACTTGAGCCGTGCCGTTTCCAGTAGCCGCTCCTCTGCAGCACTGAGCTGGCTTTGCCGCAGGGCGTCGCGGGCCAGAACGAAGCGGGTACCATGGCGGTTGAAGCGCAGAAATTCCTCATCACGTTCAAAGGGGTCATCCATGAGCAGCATCTGGCTGAGTGAGATTGAGCGGTTGCGGCCGGCCAGGCGCATATCGTGAAGCAGGTCATTTTTAAGGTTATTGCTGCTGATCACCTTTTCAAGGCGCTGGGTTCCCGAATGGATGTGCATGGCCGCCAGCGCGGTAAACAGTGCTACCAGGCCGAGCACAAGGGCAAAGGCACCGACGAGGGCCGTTTGGGTCGTTCGAAATTGCATTCAGGCGCTCCGCGTTTATTCTTCTATGCCTGGCCGCGCGGGTTATTATCGGTTAACCGGCCTGGACGAAGGCGTTACTGGCATATCCATTCGCCAAGTCTTCCGTTAAAATACACACCTTCCACGTATTTATCGACCGAATCACATTATTTTTGAGATAAGAACATGTCGACACGGATAAAAATCTGCGGGATCACGCGCCCGGAAGATGGTATTGCAGCGGCACTGGCCGGGGCGGATGCCATCGGCCTGGTCTTTTACCCGACATCACCCCGGGCGGTGAGCATCGATCAGGCCGCCAGGATCTGCGCAGCATTGCCGCCGTTTGTCACTACAGTAGCGCTGTTTGTCGATGCCGGGCAGCTTGCTATCGAGGACGTGCTGGATGCTGTGCCGATCGACCTGTTGCAATTCCACGGCAACGAAACACCTGCCCAGTGTGAGGTATTCGCGAAACCCTATATAAAGGCCATCCGCATGAGTGAAGAGGCGAACCTGGCCGAAGCCGCCGCTGAATATGCCTCGGCGCGCGGCCTGCTGGTTGATGCCTGGTCGCCGACCGAGGCCGGCGGTACCGGCGAATGCTTTGACTGGGCGCGTGTCAGCCCGGCTATGCGTGACGGGCTGGAAACCCCTATAATCCTTGCTGGTGGTCTGCACCCGGGTAACGTTGCCGAGGCCATCGCCACCGTTAAACCATACGCTGTTGATGTGAGCAGCGGGGTAGAGATAAGCAAGGGCAGCAAGGATATCGACAAAATCACGGCCTTTATGCAGGCCGTCAGACAGGCAGACAACACATGAATGACGAAGCAAACGCCAAAGACTACATGCACATGCCCGACGCGCGTGGTCATTTTGGACAATTCGGGGGCCGTTTTGTCTCCGAGACGCTGATGGAGGCGATTGATGAGCTGACCGCGGCCTACGAGAAGTACAGCAAGGACCCCGATTTCCTCGCCGAGTTTGACTACGACCTCGAACATTATGTCGGCCGCCCGTCGCCGCTGTACCATGCCGAGCGCTGGAGTCGTGAGCTCGGCGGCGCACAGATCTATCTGAAGCGTGAAGACCTCAATCACACCGGCGCGCACAAGATCAACAACACCATCGGTCAGGCGCTGCTCGCCAGGCGCATGGGCAAGAAGCGGGTCATTGCCGAGACCGGCGCCGGGCAGCACGGCGTGGCTTCGGCCACAGTCGCGGCCCGCTTTGGCATGGAGTGTGTCGTCTACATGGGCGCTGAAGATATCCAGCGACAGGCCCTGAACGTCTATCGTATGAAACTGCTCGGTGCCAAAGTGGTGGCGGTGGAATCGGGCTCGAAGACGCTAAAAGACGCGCTCAACGAGGCCATGCGTGACTGGGTTACCAATGTTGACGATACCTTTTATATTATTGGCACCGTGGCCGGACCGCATCCGTATCCGACCATGGTGCGTGATTTCCAGGCAGTGATCGGCCGCGAGGCTCGTGCGCAGTGCCAGAAACAGACCGGTCGCCTGCCGGATGCGCTGATTGCCTGTGTTGGCGGTGGTTCGAATGCGATTGGCCTTTTCCATCCTTTCCTCAATGATGCAAGTGTGAAGATTTATGGCGTCGAAGCCGCCGGTGACGGTCTCGATACCGGTCACCACGCCGCACCCTTGTGCGCCGGCAAGCCAGGTGTGCTGCATGGTAACCGCACCTACCTGATGGAAGACAACGACGGCCAGATCACCGAGACCCATTCCATTTCCGCCGGCCTCGATTACCCGGGTGTGGGGCCTGAGCACGCCTGGCTGAAAGATGTCGGTCGCGCTAACTATGTGGCGGTGAATGACGAAGAGGCGGTGGCGGCCTTTCATGACCTGACCCGTATCGAGGGTATTCTGCCCGCCCTCGAGTCGAGCCATGCCCTGGCCTATGCGAAAAAGCTCGCCCCGACCATGGGCAAGGAAGAAATAATAATCATTAATCTGTCCGGTCGTGGTGACAAGGACATTCATACCGTCGCGGCACGGGAAGGTATTCAGTTTTAATCATGAGTCGTATTACAGCAAAATTTGAGGCCTTGAAAGCCACCGGGCGAAAGGCCTTGATACCTTATGTGACGGCCGGTGACCCTAATCCGAACGTGACCGTACCGCTCATGCATGACATGGTCGCAGCCGGTGCCGACATCATCGAACTTGGCGTGCCGTTTTCCGATCCGATGGCCGATGGACCTGTGATCCAGAAAGCCAGTGAGCGCGCCCTTGTGCATCACACCAGTCTGCGCGATGTGATCAGCATGGTGAAAGAGTTTCGCAGTGTAGATAACGAGACACCCGTGGTGCTCATGGGCTACCTGAACCCGATTGAGATCATGGGTTACGAGACCTTTGCCCGCGAGGCCGCGGGAGCCGGTGTCGATGGTGTCCTCACCGTGGATTTGCCGCCGGAAGAGGGTGAGGTTGCCATCCAGGCCTTTGCTGTCAATGGTCTGGACCCGATATTCCTGATTGCTCCGACGACGACCGCTGCACGTATGCAAAAGGTCTGTGATGCGGCGCGTGGTTTTGTCTACTACGTCTCGCTGAAGGGTGTAACAGGTGCGGCGACGCTGGATACGGCTGCCGTGGCCACGAAGATAGCGCAGATCCGCCACTGTACGGAGATGCCGGTCGGGGTCGGGTTTGGTATCAAGGATGCCGAGACGGCCGCTGCGGTGGGCACCGTGGCCGATGCCGTGGTGGTCGGTAGCGCCCTGGTCAACCAGGTGGAGGCACATATCCTTGAACCCGAGGCGATTTCGCCGGCTATCTGCGCCATCCTGGGCAGTATCCGCAAGGCGCTGGATGGCCTCTAGCAGTCGGCATCGGCTGGGCAATCTGGCAGGATAGGTCTATAATCAAATCTGCCCGTTTCAATTCGGGTGACTTCTCAGAAATATGATAGAACATTATGAGCTGGTTCGAAAAATTACTACCATCAAAGATTCGCACCGATAGCACGACACGCAAGAGCGTGCCCGAAGGCCTGTGGAAGAAATGTGCAGCCTGTAACGCGGTGCTGTACCGGGCCGAGCTCGAGCGTAACCTGGATGTCTGCCCGAAGTGCGATCATCATATGCGCATCGGTGCCCGTCGTCGTCTCGAGACCTTCCTCGACCCTGAACCGCGTGTTGAACTTGGCCGCGAACTCCGCCCTGTTGATGCCCTCAAGTTCCGCGACAGCAAAAAGTACAAGGATCGCCTCACCAGCGCACAGAAGGCCACGGGTGAAGAAGATGCCCTGATCGTGATGCATGGCCAGGTCAATGGTATTCCACTGGTGGCATGCGCATTTGAATTTCGCTTCATGGGTGGCTCGATGGGTTCCGTGGTCGGCGAACGTTTCCGTCGCGCCGCTGAATTCTGTATCGTCGAAGAATTGCCGCTGGTCTGCTTCTCCGCCAGTGGCGGCGCGCGTATGCAGGAGGCCCTGTTCTCCCTCATGCAGATGGCCAAGACCAGCGCCGCGCTGGCCAGGTTGTCACGCCGCGGCCTGCCGTTTATTTCGGTGATGACCGACCCGACCATGGGGGGAGTCTCGGCCAGTCTGGCCATGCTCGGTGATATCAACATGGCCGAGCCGAATGCCTTGATTGGTTTTGCCGGCCCCCGCGTGATCGAGCAGACCGTGCGCGAGACCCTGCCGGAAGGTTTCCAGCGGAGTGAGTTTCTGCTTGAACATGGAGCTATCGACATCATCGTCGATCGCCGCCAGATGCGGGATAAGGTCAGCCAGCTGCTGGCCATGCTGACACGTCAACCGGCTCCCGTGCTGGCGACTGCCGCCGAACGTGAGGCAAAACATGCCGAAGACGCCGACGTCACTGAAATACCTGCCGTTACCACGCCGGTATGATCAACTGATGCCCCTGGCTAACACGCAGTTCTGACAGCATGCCGGCACTTGACGCCACCACTTCATTGAGCGACTGGTTAACGTGGCTCGAGACACTGCACCCCACTGAAATTGAGCTTGGTCTGACCCGTGTCGCCGAGGTTTACCAGCGCATGGGCTGCCGGCGTCCTGCCCGCTACGTCATCACCGTGGCCGGCACTAATGGCAAGGGCTCAACAATTGCCATGCTGGAAAGCATTTTGCTCAGTGCCGGTTACGCGGTTGGCAGCTATACCTCGCCTCACCTGCATCACTACAGTGAGCGGGTTCGCGTCGATGGCGTCGACAGGAGCGACAAGAGCCTGTGCCGCGCCTTCACACGGGTGAACGCGGCACGCGGCGAGGTGTCATTAACCTATTTCGAGTTTGGCACCCTCGCCGCCCTGGATATATTCAGCCGCAATCATCTCGATGTCGCGCTACTTGAAGTCGGTCTCGGCGGTCGACTGGACGCCGTCAATATTATCGACCCGGATATTGCCGTGATCACCAGTATCGCGCTTGACCATGAAGAATGGTTGGGCAGTGACCGTGAGGCGATAGGCCTTGAAAAGGCCGGCATCATGCGGGCGGGGATCCCGGTAGTGTGCGGGGACCGCCAGCCGCCACAAAGCCTGTTGCAGTGCGCGGCAGACTTGAAGGTCAGCCTGTCTTGCCTCGGCCAGCAGTTTGGGTATGAAGCCGACACTGAAACCTGGACCTGGTGGAGCGATAACGGGCAGGGTCAGTTGAGCCATGTCGGCTTGCCGCAACCCGCGCTCTCCGGTGGCTTCCAGCTCGACAATGCGGCCACCGTGCTGGCGACCCTGCAATGTCTCAGAGAGGTACCCGTGGATCGGTTCGATATCGAGGAAGGCCTCAAACATGTCCGCTTGCCGGGGCGTTTCCAGCTCCTGGCGACGACGGCCATCCCCAGCATTTATGACGTGGCGCATAACCCGCATGCGGCCGCTGCCCTGGCGCTGAGTCTACAGGCGCAGCGGGTGACGGGGCGCACCCGCATGGTATTTGGTGCCATGGCCGACAAGGATATCGCCCTTATCGTGAACGAGTTGTCCGCCGTTGTGGATCGCTGGTACCTGGCCGCGCCGCGGATTGCCCGTGCCGCACAACCCGAACAGATATCGACTATATTGCGGGAGCAGGGTATCAGCGAAGACAATATGCAATCGTATGCAGGTGTCAGCCAGGCCTTTGAGGCGGCGCAGGCCGAGGCGGAAGAAGATGACCGCATTGTGGTCTGTGGTTCCTTCTATACTGTGGCAGAGGCATTGCCAGCGCATGTATAATGCTTGCAGCAGGGAAACAGAGGTATAGGTAGTGGACGATATTAATCTCAAACAGCGACTCGTCGGGGCCGTGGTGCTCGTCTCGCTGGCCGTGATCTTCATCCCGATGATTCTCGATGGCCGTGATCCGACGGTGAACTACATTACCAAGAGCAACATTCCGCCCAAACCGGAGCGTGACTTTGTCTCCCGCGTCATCCCCCTGAATCCCTCGCCCGTTCCGCAACCGGAATTGCTGAGCGAAGCACCGGCGGTGGAAACCGGACTGCAGGTCGATGATACCCCACCAGCGGAGACAGACACCGAAACACCGGCAGAGGCGCCAGCTGCCCCGAAGCCGGTGGCCAAACCCAAACCTGAAGCCGTGGTTGCCGCCAAACCGGAGATAGTCGTCAAGCCCAAAACCGGTCTGAGTGCGTGGGCCGTGCAGGTGGGTAGTTTCAGTTCAAAGGAAAATGCCTATGCCTTGCGTGACAAGCTGCGCAAGCAGGGCTTCACCGTCTTTGTTGATACCATATACAGCAAGGACACACCGGTTTTTCGGGTCCGCGTCGGACCGGAAATCAAGCGTGAACAGGCCGATGCCTTGCAGGCAAAACTGGCCAAACAACTCAAGGCCAGGCCCATTGTTGTCCAACACCCCTGAGCAGATGAGTATACTGAGACATATTGTTGCGCCTCTGCTAGGATCCGCCGCTCTGATTACCGGCCTTTGATGAGCCGGCGGAGTTAAAGCATGATCTGGGTAGATTACGGCATTTTAATTATCGTGGCACTGTCGGCAGTGATTAGCGTCATGCGCGGTTTTGTCCGCGAAGCCCTGTCACTGGCGGCCTGGGTGGCGGCCTTCTGGGTAGCCTTCAGTTTTCATCAACACCTGGCCGTCCTTTTCACCGATTATATTGACGCACCTTCCATCCGCCTGATTTCCGCCTTTGCCCTGCTGTTTGTGGTGACCCTCGTGATTTGTGCCATTATTAATAACCTCGTGGCCAAACTGGTGAAGCAGTCCGGCCTGAGTGGCACGGATCGTATGCTCGGCGTGATATTCGGTGTGGCACGCGGCGCGGTCATTGTCGCGATCCTGGTTTTGCTGGCCGGACTGACACCCTTGCCCGCAGACCCGTGGTGGAAGGAATCCACATTTATTGTTCATTTTCAAACCATGGCGTTATGGCTGCGGGATTTCCTGCCGCCGGATATTGCCGGAAATTTCCAGTACGATTGAGGGCGCTTTATGTGCGGGATAATCGGAGTAGTCGGTCGTAGTGCGGTCAACCAGACCCTGTATGACGGCCTGACAGTCCTTCAACATCGTGGCCAGGATGCGGCCGGCATCATGACCTGCGAACAGGGACACCTGCATCTGCGCAAGAGCAACGGCCTGGTGCGTGACGTCTTTCATACTCGCCATATGCTGCGCCTGCGCGGCAACATGGGCATTGGTCATGTGCGCTATCCGACTGCCGGTTGTTCTTCGTCTGCGGAGGCGCAGCCGTTCTATGTGAATTCCCCGTTTGGTATCAGCCTGGCGCACAATGGCAACCTGACCAATGCCGATGAGCTCAAGCGCGAGGTGTTTGAAGAAGACCTGCGCCACATCAACACCTCGTCCGACTCGGAGGTGTTACTGAACGTATTTGCCCATGAGTTGCAGTCACTGGGCAAGGTTCGGATCACCGAGCAGGATGTATTCCAGGCGGTAGCCCGTGTCCACCAGCGTTGCCGTGGTGGTTATGCCGTGGTCGCCATGATCACCGACTTTGGCATTGTTGCCTTCCGTGACCCGAACGGCATCCGGCCACTCTCTTTTGGTTGCCGCCAGACCGATGCCGGCCCCGAGTGTATGGTCGCCTCCGAGAGTGTTGCCATCGATGCCGTCGGTTATGACCTGATCCGTGACGTGGAGCCGGGTGAAGCCGTATTTATCGATATGAATGGTGATCTGCATACCCAGCAGTGCGCGCGGAATGCGCAGCTTAATCCTTGCATCTTTGAACATGTTTATTTTGCGCGTCCTGATTCCATCATGGATGACGTGTCGGTATACAAGGCGCGCCTGCGTATGGGTGAAAAGCTGGCCCAGAAGATCCAGCGCATCTGGCCGGACCATGATATCGATGTAGTTATCCCGATCCCGGATACGAGCCGTACCTCGGGCCTGCAAATGGCCAACGAACTGGGCGTCCTCTACCGCGAAGGCTTCATCAAGAACCGCTATATCGGACGCACCTTTATCATGCCGGGGCAGAAGCAGCGCAAAAAATCGGTGCGCCAGAAACTTAACGCGATTGAACTCGAGTTTCGTGGCAAGAATGTCATGCTTATTGATGATTCGATCGTGCGCGGCACAACCTCGAAACAGATTATCCAGATGGCCCGCGAAGCCGGTGCCAGAAAGGTTTACTTTGCCTCAGCCTCGCCGCCGGTACGCTATCCGAATGTCTACGGTATCGATATGCCCAGCACCTCGGAGTTGATTGCACACGACCGTACCGATGAAGAGATATGCAAGGTAATCGGTGCGGATCGCCTGATCTACCAGGATCTCGACGACCTGGTAGCCTCGGTGCAGAGAGGCAATCGGGAAATTACCCGCTTTGATACCTCCGTGTTCAGTGGTGAATATGTCACCGCCGATGTGACGACACAATACCTGCACCAGCTGGAATTATTGCGCTCCGATTCGGCCAAGCATGAGCGCGAGGAAGGCGATCATGATGGCATCGACATGCATAACACCGATTAAGGGGGGACAGGTCAAAATAGTATTTACATTCGGCCGCGCCTGACCCATCACTGCTGTGTTGCGTTTCTTGGCAAGGACGATGCCATTACCTGCGAAACGCGCCTTGCATTGATGGCCCAGGCACGCCCTCGGTGTGGACAACATTATTTCGACCTGCCCCCCCAAGCGGCAGGATTGACAGTCTGGCAGGGATTGCCTAAACTTCTTTGATATTGAACGCGCCGATTTGACTCAGCTTGCGGGCGCATTATAAATACAGCTAAAGAGGGGCAACCTGCTTTAGCGATCGCTGGCGGGTTTTTTTGTGCCTGCCGGACGTGTATAACATGTTTTAAATCTTCCGCGAACGCGGAATGAGGAGCCAGGATGTCAGATAAATCAGACAAGTCAGATTACCGTTTTAGCACACGTGCTGTGCGCGCCGGCCAACATCGCACAGGGGAAGGCGAGCACTCGGAACCGATTTTTACTACTTCAAGCTATGTGTTTGACAGTGCCGAGGAGGCGGCGGCCCGTTTTTCGGGGACAGAGCCTGGCAATATCTATTCACGTTTCACCAACCCGACCATACGGACCTTCGAAGAGCGTCTCGCCGCACTTGAAGGAGGGGAGCGTTGCGTGGCAACTGCCTCGGGCATGGCTGCCATTCTGGCGACCTGTCTCGGTCTGCTGAAGAGCGGCGATCATATTGTCGCCTCGCGGAGTATTTTTGGCACCACGGTCGTGCTGCTTTCCCAGCACATGGCTAAATTTGGTATCGAAACGACTTTCGTTGACCTGACTGACCTTGGCGCATGGGAAGCGGCGATACAGGAAAATACGGTATTCCTGTTTCTGGAAACCCCCTCCAATCCCCTGGGCGAGGTAGCTGATATTGCCGGACTGGCAGACATTGCCCATGCCCGCGATTGCCTGCTGGTAGTGGATAACTGTTTGTGTACGCCGGCCCTGCAACGGCCCCTGGAGCTGGGTGCGGATATCATCATTCATTCCGCGACCAAGTTTATTGACGGACAGGGGCGCTGTATCGGGGGGGCTGTGGTTGGTACCGAGGAGATCGTCGGCAAGGATATCTTTGGTGTAGTGCGTACCTGCGGGCCGGCCATGAGTCCGTTCAATGCCTGGATCTTCCTGAAAGGTCTGGAGACACTGAGTATACGCATGCGTGCCCATTCCGGGAATGCGCAACAGCTTGCCGAGTTTTTGCAGGCCAGTGCGGCAGTAAAGGCCGTGCACTTTCCGGGACTGGCGTCCCATCCCCAGTATGCGCTGGCGAAGAAGCAGCAATCCGCTCCCGGTGCGGTATTGTCGTTTGAACTGGTTGGCGGCAAGGAAGATGCCTGGCGCTTTATCAATGCTACCGAACTGGTTTCGATTACGGCCAATCTGGGTGACACCAAGACCACGATCACGCACCCGGCGACGACCACACACGGGCGCCTGACCCCGGAGCAGAGACTCGAATCGGGTATTACCGATGGCCTGATCCGTATCGCGGTCGGCCTGGAAGATATCGAGGACCTGAAGCTTGATCTGTCGCGTGGTTTCAGTGCGATTGCGTAAATAATAACAAAGAGACTGGATATGTTTGAAAACCTGAACATGGCGTCATTGCTTGAGACCTATGCCGTGCCGTGGGGCATTAATATCATTCTCGCGCTGGTTATTTTTGTTGCGGGTCGTGTGGCGACAAAAATTATTACCAGGGTGATTCGCAAGCTGCTTATCCGTGCGGACATGGATGACATGCTGGTCAATTTTGTCTGTTCGATTCTCAAAACGGCCTTATTGTTGTTTGTCATTATCGCGGCCCTGGCCCAACTCGGCGTCGACACCAATTCATTGATTGCCTTGCTCGGTGCCGCCGGTCTGGCGATTGGCCTGGCGCTGAAGGATTCGCTGCAAAACTTTGCCTCGGGGGTGATGTTAATCATCTTCCGGCCTTTCAGGGCCGGTGACTTTGTCGAAGCCGCCGGCATTTCCGGTACCGTGGAAAGGATCAGTATTTTCAGTACGCAGATGAGGACCGGTGACAACCGCGAGATAATCATACCGAACAGTAATATCTATAGTGGTACGATCACGAATTACTCCGCCCGTGATACACGTCGTATCGATATGGTATTCGGCATCGGCTATGACGATGACATCCGCAAGGCCCGCGATATCCTGCAAAACCTGGTGGATAACGATGCGCGTATCCTCAAGGAGCCGGAAGCGCAGATTGCCGTCTCCGAGCTGGCCGACAACAGTGTCAATTTCATTGTCCGTCCCTGGGTAAAAAGGGATGACTACTGGTCAGTGAAGTTTGATATGAATGAAAGCGTCAAACTGGCCTTTGATGAAAACGGGATATCGATTCCTTTCCCGCAGATACAAATGCATATGACCAGGGAATAACATTAAAACCGGTGTATGGCCGGATGGTCAGTCCGGCGGCAAGCTGGCCTGTGTGACGATATAAGCGCGGTGCCAGTGTAGAATCACACATCTCATGTCCAGACATCATAAAAACCTGTTGAGTATCTTCAATCATGCCTTGCAGGCGGTAAATGGCCGGCGCTGCGTGGCGGCGGCCCTGCGTGAAAGTCCGATCACCGGGCCCGTAGTGGTGATCGCAATCGGCAAGGCGGCGCTGAGTATGGCGCAGGGGGCCGATGAGGTACTCGGTGAGCAGATTACGGACGGCCTCGTCATTACCCGGCATGGCCACGGCGGGCCTTGTAGGCTGCCCTGTCTCGAGGCCGGCCACCCGGTGCCGGATGAAAAAAGCTTAATCGCTGGCCAGGCCCTGCTCGACTGCCTGGCGCGTAGTCCGGCCGGGGCCACCTTCCTGTTCCTGATCTCGGGTGGGGCCTCGGCGCTGGTCGAAGTCTTGCCAGAGGGTATCGATGCCGGCGACCTGGCGCGAATGAACGACTGGTTATTGGCCAGCGGCATGGACATCGCGCGCATGAACCGGGTGCGCAAGGCGGTGTCACGGATCAAGGGTGGCCGTCTGGCTCATTATCTGCAGGGACAGGCCGCTGTGGGGCTATTGATTTCCGATGTGATCGGTGACGACCCGGCAGTGATTGGTTCCGGCCTGCTGGCACCGAGCGCCCCTGACATAATGGGGCTGGCGGATATTCCTCTGCCGGGCTGGTTCATGAGCCTGACCGAACTGGCCGAGCCAATGCCGACGGCGGCGGCAACGTGTTTTAAAAATATCCGGCTGAAGGTCATCGCCAACCTGAACCGGGCCTGTGCGGGAGCAGCAGACAAGGCCGATGCGCTTGGCTATGACGTGTTTCTGCACCCGGACCTGTTTTGCTGTGATGCCGAATCCACCGGCCGGCGACTTTCCTCTGCCCTCATGAACGGGGCCGAGGTCTTGCATATCTGGGGCGGCGAAAGCGTGGTGGAATTACCGGCGCAGCCGGGTCGCGGCGGCCGTAACCAGCACCTGGCCTTGTCGGCGGCAATAAACCTCCACGGGCATGCGGGTTGCCTGTTGCTTGCCGCCGGCACCGATGGCAGTGATGGCCCGACCCCGGATGCAGGCGCATTGGTGGACGGCGGCACCGTGTCGCGTGGTGAACAGGCCGGTCTCGATGCCCGTGCTTGCCTGCAAGCCTTTGATGCAGGAAGGTTTCTCGAGGCCAGCGGGGATTTGATCAGCACCGGGCCGACGGGGACAAATGTCATGGATATCGTACTTGGACTGAAAACCCATTAAGCTTGGCTTATGTCTAACCTGTTTGATGCCGCGGGCCAATGCCTGGCCTGCTGTGACCCTGATGAAAAGTGCACGCTGAGCAATACCGTTGCCAGCGCCTGGCAGGCCGGCGAGCTGGATTGCACCGGCACGGTTGCCCCCCTGCCGATCGGCGAGCCGGGTCGGCCGCCGCGCCCGGAACTGGTCACGCCCCGTGAGCTGAATTCGCGCAAGCTGGGCAGCCGTGCGGGACAAGCCGCGCTGATCCATGCCATTGCCCATATCGAGTTTAATGCGATCAACCTGGCCTGGGATGCGGTATATCGTTTTCGTGACATGCCCAGGCAGTTTTATGCAGACTGGCTCCGGGTCGCCTGCGAAGAGGCCAGCCACTTCCGTCTGCTGCGCACACACTTGCAGACACTCGGTTATGATTATGGGGATTTTGTCGCCCATAATGGCCTCTGGGAAATGGCACAGAAGACCGCGCACGACGGCATGGTACGCATGGCCCTGGTGCCACGCGTGCTCGAGGCGCGCGGGCTGGACGTGACCCCGGGTATGATCAAGCGTCTCGAGAGCCTGGGTGACCATCGCGCTGTGGAGATTCTTGATATCATCCTGCGGGAAGAGGTTGGTCATGTCGAGATTGGCACGCGCTGGTTTCGTTATCATTGTGAACAGCGCGGCCTCGACAGCGAGCAGACCTTCAAGGCCTTGCTGGAAGAATATATGCCGGGTTCGGTGCGCGGCCCGTTTTACTACGCGGCGCGCAGGCAGGCCGGATTTACGGAAACAGAAATGCAAATGCTGGAAGATTCAGCGAACAGGAGAGAACAGTGAAGAACATAATCGTGGGATTGATGACAATCATGTTGGTTGCCTGTGGTGACAACCAGGACACGGAGACTGAACCGGCTGCACCGGATGCAAATGCATTGCAGGGCCAGGTAAAGAAGCTGCCGGCAACGGCGATGCTGCTCTATGATGTAAACGAACCTGGCACAGAGCCCTACCAGTCACGGATTATCGTTAACGATGCCTTTATCCGGCTGGATGAAAACGATGATGGTAATGACTTTGTGCTCGTCGATCGCAAGCAGAAGATTGTCTACAGCGTCTCAAGTGATAATGATGCGATTCTCGTCGTCAACAATCACCCGGTGGAAATGACGGCACCAATGGAATTCAGGTTATCGATAGACAAAAAAGCCGATGATAATGCCCCGCAGATCGATGGCAAGGATGTCGTGCAGTATGTTTTCAGGGTTAATGGTCAGGCCTGTAATAATGCGATGATTGCAGAAGGCTTGCTCATGAACGTGACGGAGGCGCTTTCCGAGTATCGGCATATTCTTGCCGGCCAGCATGCCTCCACACTGAAGAATGTCCCTGCCGATGTGCGTAATGCCTGTGACATGGCTTCATATATCTTCCATCCGGATCGACACCTGCAGTTCGGGTTACCGGTCCAGGAGTCGGATTATAGTGGCTATAAACGGAGCCTGGTGGATTTTAATGATGATTGGGCAGCTGATCCGAAACTGTTCATATTACCGGCAGCGTTTGGTCGTTTTTCAATTGATGATCTGAATGTCCCGGCCGAATCCGAAGAGGTTACGCCGGGAACTGTCTGAGCTCACAGCCTTTTTCGTCGCAAAACAAGACACTGCCGACCTCATTCCAGTCACCGAGCACAATACGCTGTGCAGGTACGCCGTCGAGCTTAAAGCTGTGAATGGCGGGGCGGTGAGTGTGGCCATGAATCATTTGCGTGACACCATACTTGCGCATCAGCTCGGCCACCGCTTGCGCATTCACATCCATGATCGCCTCCGGCTGGTCACGCAGGTGCTCACGACTCATGCTGCGATACTCGTGTGCCAGTTCGATGCGTTTGTCCAGGGGCAGGGCCAGAAAATCGTCTTTCCATTTCCTGCTGCGGAGTAATTTCCGGCTCTCCTGGTGTTTGATATCGTCTGTGCACAGGCTGTCACCGTGTAATAACAATGTGGGCCTGCCATAGAGATCAATCACGCTGGGGTCGGGCAGGAGCTGGCAACCGGTGCGGGCGGCAAAGCCGTCGGCGAACAGAAAATCCCGGTTGCCCTGCATGACATAAAGTGGCACCCCCTGATCACTCAGGCGCCGTAGTTGGCGGACAAACTGCCCGGTTTCAGGGCGCTCATCATCATCGCCGACCCAGGCCTCGAACAGGTCACCCAGAATGTAGAGGGCCTCGGCCTGCGCGGCCTGCTCGGTCAGGAATCGTTCAAACAGCCGTGAGAGTTCAGGCAGGCATGCATCAAGGTGCAGATCGGAGATGAACAGGGTGGCTGCCATTCGTAGCGGCTTTTTACTCGACGATTTCTACACGTTCGATGATAACGTCTTCAACCGGCACATCCTGGTGCATGCCGCTGCTACCGGTCGCCACGTTCTTGATTTCCTCAACGACATCCATGCCATCGGTTACCTTGCCAAATACACAATAGCCCCAGCCCTGTGGAGTGGGTGAGCTGTGATCCAGAAAGCTGTTGTCTTTAACGTTAATAAAGAACTGCGCAGTTGCAGAGTGTGGATCGTTGGTGCGCGCCATGGCGATACTGCCGGTGACATTGGATAGGCCGTTGTCCGCTTCATTCTTGATCGGCTCACGGGTTTCTTTCTGGACCATGCCGGGTTCCATGCCACCGCCCTGAACCATGAAGTTGCTGATTACGCGGTGGAAGATAGTGCCGTCATAAAAGCCGTCACGGGCATACTGCATAAAGTTTTCAACAGTGAGCGGGGCTTTTTCAGCGTCGAGTTCGAGCGTGATAATCCCATGGTTGGTGTGTAGTTTAAGCATAGTATTTACCTTGTTTAAGAGTGAGTGGCTTATTCGACGGTGACTTTTTTGATCAAAACCGCTGTCAGGGGAACGTCACGAGAGGGCAGCGGTGTGTCTGCACCGGTGGCAACCTGGCGGATTTTGTCAACCACGTCCATTCCTTCAACAACCTGACCGAATACGGCATAACCAAAGCCGCGTGGTGTTGGCCCGCGGTGATCGAGGGAAGGGTTGTCTTTTACATTAATGAAAAACTGCGAGGTGGCTGAATGAATAACGCCGGTACGGGCCATGCTAATCGTGCCGCGAAGATTTTGCAGTCCATTGTTGGCCTCATTGATGATCGGCGGCCGGGTGGGTTTCTTATTATAGTGTTCGTCATAGCCACCGCCCTGGATCATAAAGCCATCGATCACCCGATGGAAAATGGTGCCCTCATAAAATCCTGATTGCGCGTAACTGAGAAAGTTCTTTACCGTAATGGGTGCCCGGGCCTTGTCGAGCTCGAGGACGATATCACCCATGCTGGTTTGCATGTGGACACGCACCTTGTCGGTATCCGCCGTCAGTGCCTGGACAGGCAATAACAGGGCGAGGCCCACGGTCAGGAGGAATTTAACGATTTTGTGCATGTTTCCTGGATTCTCTGCTATATAGGTTTTTTCTGAACTGAGACTAATAATATAGGCTTTGCGCCCATCATGAAAGCCGTCGCCGTTGTCGGCTGTGAGCAGGGTTTTGTCCGGAAGCGGGCTTTCCGTTACCATTCCCCGCCATAGAACCATTGCAAGCGGGCCGCTGCCCGGGAGAACTCGACAACCGTGCTGGAAATCTACAACACCCTGACGCGCAAGAAGGCGCCGTTCAAACCAATCGATCCGGAGAATGTCCGCATGTACGTCTGTGGCATGACGGTTTATGACCTTTGCCATCTCGGTCATGCCCGCGTGCTGGTGGTGTTCGATGTGGTCAATCGCTACCTGCGGCATGTCTTTGGCGATGACAAGGTGACCTACGTGCGCAACATTACGGATATCGATGACAAGATCATCGCCCGCGCCAACGAAAACGGTGAGGCATTTGATGTGCTTACCGGACGCTTTATCGACGAAATGACCAGGGATGCCGACGCGCTGGGCGTGCAACGGCCCGATATTGAACCGCGTGCCACCATGTATATGCAGCAGATCATCGACATGATCCAGACGCTCATTGAAAAGGGCAGTGCCTATGCTGCCGGCAATGGTGATGTCTATTACGCGGTAAATCACTTTGCTGACTACGGTGCCCTCTCCGGCAAACATCTCGAAGACCTGCGGTCCGGCGCACGCGTTGAGGTCGATGAAGCAAAAAAAGATCCCCTCGACTTCGTCTTGTGGAAGGCCGCCAAACCAGGCGAGCCGGATTGGGATTCACCATGGGGCAAGGGCCGGCCGGGCTGGCATATCGAGTGTTCGGCCATGTCGACACACTGTCTTGGACATCATTTTGATATCCATGGTGGCGGTATGGACCTGCAGTTCCCGCACCACGAAAATGAAATCGCCCAGTCCGAAGCCGCGACCGGTGAAAAGTTCGTCAATGTCTGGATGCATAACGGTTTTGTGCGTATCGATGATGAAAAGATGTCCAAGTCACTGGGCAACTTCTTCACCGTGCGCGAGATTCTCGCCCGCTATGCACCGGAGGTGGTGCGTTACTTCGTGCTCAGCAGCCATTACCGCAGCCCGTTGAATTACTCGGATGTCCATCTGGACCAGGCGCGGGCGGCACTGGAGGGTTTTTATACGGCGCTGCGCGATCTGGATCCGGACCTGAATGCCGATGGCGGCGACTATGAAGCCCGTTTTATCGCCGCCATGGACGACGATTTTAACACCCCCGAGGCACTGGCCATCCTTGCCGAGTTACGCCACGCCATTAACAAGGAAAAAAATGCCGGTGCGACCGACAGGGCCAATCAACTGGGCGGCGTGATGGTCCGGCTCGGTCGTCTGCTTGGCCTGGTGCAGGATGCCCCCGAGACCTGGTTGACCGCCGCGGCCGGCGAGCAGGCGGATGAGCTGGACGCGGCTGAAATTGATACCATGATCGAGGCCCGCGATGCGGCCCGTGCGGCAAAAGACTGGGCCGAGGCGGATCGCCTGCGCGAGGCGTTGACGGCTATGGGGATTATCCTCGAAGATAGTTCGGGGACGACGCGCTGGCGCCGGGGCTAAAACCGCCGAGCACCGCGAGGCGCGGAATTTTACGCCTGATTGGCTGTCGTAAAATCAGGTTTGTATGGATAATCAACGAGGAAAAGTCATGCGTGTAATCCTTTCAATGTGTCTATTGATCTTTGCGGTGACCCCGGCCTGGGCGGCCGGGTCGAACAGGGCCATGAAAGAGGACAAGACGCAAGTCAACGACTGGAACAGGTTTGCCAGTGACCTGTATGCCCTCCATAAGGAGCAATTATCCGCTCACAAGGTAAAAGAAACAGTGAAAATGGGGGGATACCGGGGCAGGAAGGATTTCTACAAAGAGGTCACCTATGCCGATGCGCAAACCGGTCGCGTTCTGAGCCGCATTCAGTGGGAAATAGAGAATCCCGGGAATATTCACGTTATCGAAGTCTTTCAGTATGACCAGGAAGGTCGCGTAAGCCTCGACTACACGGCGGCTTTTCTGCCAGGCTTTCGCAATGCCCCCGTTCAGACACTGGTCGCCACTCACGCGTATAACGAAGACCTGCACGCTTTCCGAACGTTCGATGCGAGTGGTGATACGGTATTCGAGCGTTGCACAGGGACTTACAAGGGCAAGACCATCGCGCTCGATTTCGAAGACTACCAGATCGAAACCATGCGTCTTGAGCCTGCCGGCATGATGAAAAGCTCGGCATATCAAGCCTGTTTTGGCTCGCTCGAACTGACCGCGGCCAGCTTTTTACCGCCGCGTAAACAGTAGCGACCTAATCGACGTCGCGTGCCTCGGCCGCGTCGACGGTGTTTTCCAGCAGGGTGGCAACTGTCATGGGACCGACCCCACCCGGTACCGGAGTGATCCAGCCGGCGCGTTCCGCGGCCGGGGCAAATTCGACATCTCCGACCAGGCGACCGTCTTCGAGGCGGTTGATACCGACATCGATCACAATGGCCCCGGGTTTGATCCATTCTCCCTTAACAAATGCGGGAATACCGACACCGGCCACCACCAGGTCGGCGGCCGCAACCTTGGTGGCCAGTTCACGGGTCTTGCTGTGACAGATCGTCACCGTGCAGCGGGCCATGAGTAACTCCAGGGCCATTGGTCGACCGACGATATTCGAGGCCCCGATGACCACTGCATCCAGACCGGCCAGCGTCTGACCCGTGCTTTCCAGCAAAGTCATGATGCCGCGGGGGGTACAGGGGCGCAGCAAGGGTCGGCGTTGAACGAGACGGCCAAGATTGTAGGGATGAAAGCCATCTACGTCCTTGGCCGGGTTGATCCGCTCGATCACCGTATCGGCATCAATGTGTTCCGGTAGTGGTAACTGCACCAGAATACCGTCGACGCCGGGCTCATTGTTGAGGCGGTCGATGAGGGCGAGCAATTCGGCTTCGCTGGTGTCAGCGGGCAGATCATAAGAGTGGGATAACACCCCGGTTTCTTCACAACGCTTGCGTTTGCTGCCCACATAAACACTGGATGCGGGGTCGTTACCGACTAATACTACGGCCAGGCCGGGTGCAGGCTTGCCGGCAGCAATACGCGCCTCAACGCGCCTGGTGACCTTGCCGAGCAGGTCGGCGGCGATTTGCTTGCCATCTATGCGGTGTGCGGTCATGAAGTCATCCCGTCCGGATCATGAAAGGCCGGGATTATACCTGAATTGCAAGCCGAATTGACGCGGCGTTTTCCTGCGCGTATTATCCCGTTCCCTGCTCAGCAGACCCCCTTGGTCTTGAGCAGGAAAAGTCGGGATTTAACAGGCGGTTGCTCGCCGTAATCTCGCCATAAATCGGGGTATAGCGCAGTCTGGTAGCGCGCCTGCTTTGGGAGCAGGATGTCGGGAGTTCGAATCTCTCTACCCCGACCAAATTATTGGTCGTTTGTTTCAGGCTATTGCCGGAGACAAACGCGGTTGCAGTAGAGAGATTTGAACTCCCGACGAAAGTCATAAGGTGAGTTCGACCAGCACCGGAGGTGCGCAGAACGCCGCAGGCGGCCCGAAGGGCGAGCGTAGCGAGTAATCTCTCTACCCCGACCAAATTATTGGTCGTTTGTTTTCAGGTTATTGCCGAGAATAAACGTGGTTGCAGTAGAGAGATTTGAACTCCCGACGAAAGTCATAAGGTGAGTTCGACCAGCACCGGAGGTGCGCAGAACGCCGCAGGCGGCCCCGAAGGGGGTGAGGGCAAAGCCCGAATAATCTCTCTACCCCGACCAATTTCTGTTGCACTGGCAAGATACAGGCTGGTCGCACGACAGGCGCTATGAGGCGTATAATTACTGGTCATGCGCCCGTAGCTCATTCGGATAGAGCATCTGCCTTCTAAGCAGAGGGTAGCAGGTTCGAATCCTGCCGGGCGCGCCATTTTTGATGGGGCAGACCCCGGAAGGTCGGCCTGATGAGGAACCTCAACCACGAGGATTCGAACCTGCGTTATATACAGGTGAGGTTCGACAAACCGGTGAAGCCGGTTTGGACAGCGCGAGAAGGTGTCCGCCCGGCAGCGGACAGATGATTTTATGGTGAGCGTAGCTCAGTTGGTAGAGCCCCGGATTGTGATTCCGGTTGTCGTGGGTTCGAGCCCCATCGTTCACCCCATTTTCCGGCCCTGGGATTGATACCAGCCGGTGGCTATGGTTCAATGCGCGACTGCCTTGCGCCATAGGCATGAGTTTCGGGTCGTTAGCTCAGTTGGTAGAGCAGCGGACTCTTAATCCGCGGGTCGACAGTTCGAGCCTGTCACGACCCACCACGAAACCGAAGGGTTGCGGCTTGCCGCAACCCTTTTTTGTATCCAGTCCGGTTTCTTCCCGGGCTGAGCCGGGCGAGAGGTTATGCGCGCCTCCCCGGAGCCTGATATAATGAGGCGATTAAGGTGTCCTGCCGAGGGTATTTTTCGACGGGCCCGGACACAGTACGAGCGGAAGTGGTGAAATTGGTATACACGCCAGATTTAGGTTCTGGTGCCGCGAGGCGTGAGAGTTCGAGTCTCTCCTTCCGCACCAAATTCTTTTTATAATACAAGCCCCTGGCAAAATGATTAAACGCCGGTAAGAGCCGGGTTGAGGATATGACACATGCAGATTTCTGTTGAGAAGCGTGACGGTCTTGAACATCGAATGACTGTCGAATTGCCAGCTGAAGGTTTTGAGCAAACGGTTGAGACTCGCCTGGCAAACCTGGCCCGTACGGTAAAAATGCCCGGCTTCCGTCCCGGCAAGGTGCCGTTGCGTATCGTCAAGCAACAGTACGGTGCGCAGGCACAAAAGGAAGCGCTTGATGAGGCTGTCCAGTCCAGTCTTTACGAAGCCTTCAACAAGGAAAACCTGCGTCCGGCCGGCGCACCGAGTGTTGAGTTCCTGCCGCTTGAAGAGGGCAAAGGCCCGAAATACGCCGTTACCTTTGAAGTCATGCCAGAGGTCGAACTGGCTGACATGAGCGGTGCCAGGATCGAAATCCCCGTAGCGGAAATCACCGAAGCGGACGTTGACAAGACCATCGATCGTATTCGTGAACAACGCCAGGAATGGAAAGAAGTTGAGCGTGCCGCTAAAGACGGTGACCAGGTGATGGTCGATTTTGTCGGCACCAAAGACGGCGTCGCTTTTGAGGGTGGTACCGGCAGCAAGGTCCCGCTGGTGATTGGTTCCGGTCGTTTCATCAGTGACTTTGAAAAGGGCGTAGAAGGTGCCAGCGCCGGTGACGTGCGCAATATTGACGCGACCTTCCCGGAAGATTATGGCAACAAGGAACTGGCCGGCCAGACCGTGCAGTTTGAGATCACCGTTGGTGCGGTTATGGAGTCCGTGCTACCTGAAGTCACCGATGATTTCGTCAAGGAACTCGGTGTTGAAGAAGGTACCGTTGAGGCTTTGCACAGTCAGGTGAAGGAAAACATGGAACGCGAACTGAAATCCGTGACCCGTGAAATCACCAAGACCAACGTCATGGACGCCCTGATTGAAAAGAACAAGATTGACTTGCCGCAGGTCATGGTCAAGGAAGAGATGCAGCGTTTGGCCAGGCAAATGGAGAATATGCTTGCCCAGCAAGGGATACCGATGCCGAAAGACAAGCCAATGGATCCCGAACTCTATCGTGAGCAGGCCGAGCGCCGTGTCACGCTGGGTCTGCTGATGTCGGAACTGGTCAATAAAGAAGGCATTGTTGCCGCTGATGACAAGGTCCGTGAGGCCGTGGAAGAAATTGCCGCGCCCTATGAAGACCCGAAGGAAATCATTGACCATTACTATGGGGATCGGAATCGGCTTGCCGAGGTTCAGGCTGTAGTGATGGAACAAGCCGTGGTAGATTGGATACTGGAACGGGCCGAGACGGTCGAAAACAAGACAACTTTTGAAGAGATAATGCAGAGCCGCAGCTAGCGCTGGCCGGCCTGCTAAAGGAAGGCAGTTCATGACCGATATATATAACAGTGGCCTTGTGCCAATGGTGGTAGAGCAGTCATCACGTGGCGAACGCGCTTATGACATCTATTCCCGGTTGCTCAAGGAACGCGTGATTTTCATGGTAGGGCAGGTTGAAGATCACATGGCTAACCTGATTGTCGCGCAATTGTTGTTTCTTGAATCCGAAAATCCGGACAAGGATATCCATCTGTATATCAACTCGCCGGGTGGTTCGGTGAGTGCCGGTCTGGCTATCTATGACACCATGCAGTTCATCAAGCCGAATGTCAGCACCTTGTGCGTGGGCATGGCGGCGAGTATGGGCGCACTGCTACTGGCCGGTGGTGAAGCCGGCAAGCGCTATTGCCTGCCGCACTCGCGCATGATGATCCATCAGCCCCTGGGTGGTGTTCAGGGCCAGGCCGCGGATATCGAGATTCATGCCCGGGAGATGCTACTGGTCCGTGATCGTCTGAATGATATCCTGGTCAAGCATACCGGCCAGGACATGGAGACTATCCGCCGCGATACCGACCGCGACAATTTCATGAGCGGGGAGATCGCCGTTGAATATGGCCTGATTGACCAGGTTCTGACCAGCCGTGATATGGCCAACGTGACCGAACCGGGTGCCTGAAGAGGCTGAATCAAGACGCGAATAACGCGTAATTTTCAGGTTATTTGCCCTTGAACGGCACAGATTTTGCCTTATATTTACATTATGACGGCCAGGTGACACAGACGCTTGCATATTGATGCAAATCGCTGCATGGTTTAACCTGAAATAACGGAACGCCTGTAATAACAGGTAATTAGAGGTAGCATTATGAGCGACGAGCGGAACAATAACGGTGATGACGGCGAAAAGCTGTTGTATTGCTCGTTTTGCGGCAAGAGTCAGCACGAAGTCCGCAAGCTGATTGCCGGTCCGTCAGTATTCGTCTGTGACGAGTGCGTGGAGCTATGCAACGATATCATCCGTGAAGAGGTCCAGGAGAAGTCAGCGGTTGCCAAGGGCAACAAGCTACCGACCCCCCACGAGATTAACCAGATTCTCGATGAATATGTCATCGGCCAGGAACAGGCGAAGAAGGTCCTGTCTGTGGCGGTATACAATCATTACAAGCGTCTTGAGGTCGGGGCCGCCTCTGCCAACGAAGTCGAACTTTCAAAAAGTAATATTCTACTGATTGGCCCGACCGGTAGCGGTAAGACCTTGCTGGCTGAAACACTGGCGCGTCTGCTGAACGTACCGTTTACGATCGCCGATGCGACGACGTTGACCGAGGCCGGTTATGTCGGTGAAGACGTCGAAAATATCATTCAGAAATTGCTGCAAAAATGTGACTACGATGTTGACAAGGCCCAAACGGGTATTGTTTATATTGACGAAATCGACAAGATTTCACGCAAGTCAGATAACCCGTCTATCACCCGTGATGTGTCGGGTGAGGGTGTGCAGCAGGCCTTGTTGAAGCTTATCGAGGGCACTGTTGCCTCGGTACCACCACAAGGTGGTCGTAAGCATCCGCAACAGGAATTCCTGCAAGTGAACACCGCCAATATCCTGTTCATTTGTGGTGGTGCCTTTGCCGGTCTCGACAAGCTCATCCGTGATCGTTCCGAGAAGGGCGGTATTGGGTTCTCTGCCGAATTGAAGGGCCAGGAAGAAAGCAAGAGCATTGGTGAGACCCTGCATGATGTCGAACCGGAAGATTTGACCCGCTATGGTCTGATTCCGGAATTTGTCGGTCGTCTGCCGGTGGTGGCCACGCTTGAAGAACTCGATGAGGATGCCCTGATACAGATTCTTACCGAGCCAAAGAACGCGATCACCAAGCAATACCAGCGGCTGTTTGATATGGAAAATTGCGAACTGGAATTCCGCGACGATGCCCTGCGCGCTGTCGCACGCAAGGCCATGGAACGCAAGAGTGGCGCTCGAGGTCTGCGCTCCATTCTTGAACATGCACTGCTCGATACAATGTATGACCTGCCGTCCGAGGATGATGTCCAGAAGATCATTGTTGATGACAACGTCATCAAGGGGGAATCCGAACCTCTGAAGATGTACGAGCAAACTGACCACGCTGCATCCTCTGAGTAATAAAAAGACCCCGCCTCTTCGGGGTCTTTATTGTTAAATCCAGTTTACGTTCCGAGTCCGGTCCAGTTAGCTTGAAATATGCCGACAGCATCCATATGTAGGGTGTATAGTGGCCCGCGAGCAAGCGTCTACCGCTAGTACTATTTCAACTTCAGAGGGCATGCCCCTCAAATAGCGAGGCTCCATCATGGAGAACCAAGACAAAGCATCAGAAGTTATTGACGAACAGCTTAGCGTGATCCCGGTATTGCCGCTGCGTGACGTGGTTGTGTATCCACACATGGTAATCCCGCTCTTCGTCGGTCGTGACAAATCCATCAAGGCCCTCGAATCCGCAATGGAGAATGACAAGCAGATCATGCTGGTGGCGCAAAAGAGTGCCACCCAGGATGACCCGCAGGTCGACGATATGTATCGCATCGGCACACTGTCCTCGATCCTGCAATTACTCAAGCTCCCCGACGGAACCGTTAAGGTACTGGTCGAGGGTGCCGAGCGTGCCCGTATCCTGCACTTCCTTGGTAAGGATGAGTACTTCAAGGCCCAGATCACACCATTGAAATCCGAAGAGCTGGAAGAACGTGACAGCGAAGTGCTGGTCCGTTCAGTCATGAACCAGTTTGACCAGTATGTGAAACTGAACAAGAAGGTACCGCCGGAGATCCTTTCGTCGCTGTCCGGTATCGAGGATCCGGCACGCCTGGCCGATACCATTGCCGCGCACATGGCGCTGAAGATCGAAGAGAAACAGGCCGTACTGGAGATCGTCGATCTGCGTGAGCGTCTTGAGCACCTGATGGGCATCATGGAGTCGGAAATCGATATCCTCCAGGTGGAAAAACGCATTCGCGGTCGTGTCAAACGCCAGATGGAAAAGAGCCAGCGTGAGTATTACCTGAATGAGCAAATGAAGGCCATTCAGAAGGAACTCGGTGACCTCGACGAGGTGCCGAATGAAATGGAAGAACTGCAACAGAAAGTAGAAAAGGCAGGACTTTCCAAGGAAGCCAGGGAAAAGGCCGATGCCGAACTGAATAAACTGAAGATGATGTCGCCGATGTCAGCCGAGGCTACCGTGGTCCGGAACTACATCGATGCCCTCACTGGTGTGCCATGGAAGAAACGCAGCAAGGTAAAGAATGACATAGTAGCCGCGCAGAAGGTGCTTGATGAAGACCACTATGGCCTGGAAAAGGTCAAGGAACGCATCCTTGAGTATCTCGCCGTACAACAGCGTGCACGCAAACTGAAAGGCCCAATCCTGTGCCTGGTTGGCCCGCCGGGTGTCGGTAAGACCTCGCTGGGACAGTCCATTGCCCGGGCCACGGGCCGCAAGTTTACGCGTATGGCCCTGGGTGGCGTGCGTGACGAGGCCGAAATCCGCGGTCACCGCCGCACCTATATCGGCGCGATGCCGGGCAAGATTGTGCAGAAACTTACCAAGGTGGGTACCCGCAACCCGTTGTTCCTGCTCGACGAGCTGGACAAGATGTCCATGGATTTCCGTGGCGATCCGGCTTCCGCCCTGCTGGAAGTCCTGGACCCGGAACAAAATCATGCTTTCAATGATCACTATCTGGAAGTTGATTATGACCTCTCGGATATCATGTTTGTGGCGACGGCCAACAGTCTGAACATTCCGGCACCATTGCTGGACCGTATGGAAGTGATCCACTTGTCGGGTTATACGGAAGATGAAAAGCTTAACATCGCCAAGCGTTACCTGGTGCCAAAACAGATCAAGAATAACGGTCTGAAAGAGGATGAGATCCATATCGCTGATGGTGCGTTGCTCGATACAATTCGTTATTACACCCGCGAGGCCGGCGTACGTAATCTCGAGCGCGAGATATCCAAAATCTGCCGCAAGGTAGTCAAGGAAGTCCTGCTCAAGCCGAGTGACAAGAAGGTCAATGTCACGGCCAAGAACCTGGATAAATACCTGGGCGTGAAACGTTTCCGGCATGGACTGGCGGAAGAGCACGATCAGATTGGACAGGTTACCGGCCTGGCCTGGACCGAGGTCGGTGGTGAGTTATTGACCATCGAGGCCGCGGCCATCCCGGGCAAGGGCAAGCCTCTTTATACCGGTCAGCTTGGTGACGTGATGCAGGAGTCGATTCATGCGGCCATGACCGTGGTGCGTACCCGTGCCGAGGCCCTGGGTATCGATCCCGAGTTCTACCAGAAGTACGATTTCCACATCCATGTCCCTGAAGGTGCCACCCCGAAGGATGGTCCGAGTGCCGGTATCGGCATGTGCACCGCGTTGGTATCCGCGCTGACAGGAATTCCGGTTCGTGCTGACGTGGCCATGACCGGAGAAATCACCCTGCGTGGTGAGGTTCTGCCGATTGGCGGTCTGAAGGAAAAACTGCTGGCGGCACATCGTGGCGGGATTACCACTGTTTTAATCCCGGAAGAAAACACGCGTGACCTGGTGGATATTCCGAAAAACATCAAGGACAAGCTCGACATCCGCCCGGTGCGCTGGATTGACCAGGTGCTGGAACTGGCCCTGGTAAGCGTGCCAGAGGCACTGGAAAAGAAGGTCGAGGCGCCTGTCAGCAAGACCAAGGCGATCAGTAAGAACAAGCCGGTGCATCACCACTAAGCTGACAGTTTGTCCTGACGCTGCACCGGAACCCGGCAGGGAGATACTTGTCGGGTTCTATCTTCAAGCGGAAGATTGACTTACTTATGGGCCGATGTTGGGACTCGATATGAAGGTTCTTCGCTAAGCTACTGATGCGAAGGAGTCTCAGGAAATTATTTTTCGCATGGCCTGGATCACGTTTTTCCAGGGCAAAGATTGGCATACTTTACTTGCTTGACAGCCATCAGGGGCTATGGGATAACAAAAGAACTTGCGTTGTTTTCACAGAAGAAAAAACGCAAACTCAAGCCATACAGGCGTTCTTCACAACATAGCCTGATTACAGATAATAAATTACTCATCATAATAGCGGGGATCTACAATGAATAAAGCCGAATTAATCGATGCCGTCGCAGAATCAGCGGATCTTTCCAAAGCATCTGCAGCCCGGGCCCTGGATGCAGCCCTTGACACCATCACAGCCGCCTTGCAAGCCGGCGATCAAGTTACCCTGGTCGGCTTCGGAACTTTTTCCGTACGGCCGCGTGCTGCCCGCACAGGACGTAATCCACGCACCGGTGAAGCCATCGAAATCAAGGCCTCAAATAATCCGGGATTTAAGGCTGGTAAAGCGTTAAAGGATGCCGTAAACTAGCGCGCCTCTCGAGTAGGGTGCTTAGCTCAGCTGGGAGAGCGTCGCCCTTACAAGGCGAATGTCGGGGGTTCGATCCCCTCAGCACCCACCAGTTCGGAGCGGTAGTTCAGTTGGTTAGAATACCGGCCTGTCACGCCGGGGGTCGCGGGTTCGAATCCCGTCCGCTCCGCCATTAATATGGCCTCAAAGGGCGCACCTTTCACAAGGTGCGCCCTTTGTGTTTATATCCTATATAATTATCGACCTTAATTTAAAACGGTACGGGCGGACCCTGAAAATGGTGGTTCTGGCTCGACTAAAAACCTTATTCAGAGTGAGTAACCATGCTGCAGTCAATTCGTGATCGCGCCCAGAGCTGGGTTGCCTGGATCATCGTCGTGTTTATCGTCATTGTGTTCGCCTTGTGGGGCATTCAGGATTATATGGGGGGCGGACAGAAAGTCGATATAGCCGAAGTGGAAGGCATCGCAATCAGTGAGCAGGATTTCCAGCGCCAGTTCCAGGCTTACCGCGAGGAGCAACGCCAGCAGCTGGCCCGTATGCTCGGCGATGATATGGATAACCCCCTCTATAAACAATTACTTAACGAACCGGCGATGCGCAAGCGCGTGCTCGATGGCATGATCCTGAATCGGCTCATGACCGTGGCCGCACTGGATGCCGGCCTGCGCGTCAGTGATGAACATCTCAACGATATTATTCGCAGCATTCCGGCTTTCCAGCGCGATGGCCAGTTTGATGCCGATATCTATGCCCAGCAGCTGCGCTACCAGGGAATGTCGACCAGTAGCTTCAAGAGCCGACTTGAACAGGATGAGATTAATCGTCAGTTGCAGGAGGCTGTCGCCGGCAATATCTTTGTAACCCCGCAACAGGTGGATACGTGGCTGGCACTGCAGAACCAGCAGCGCACACTGAGTGCGCTAACCCTGCGCGCTGAGGATTACCGTCACGAGGCCAGGGTCGATGATGAGCTGATCCGTTCCTATTACGAAGACAATATCGCCCAGTTCATGACTGACGAAGAAGTCAGTATCGAGTATGTTGAATTTTCAAGCGGCAAACTCACAGAGCAGATAGATATATCGGAAGAAACCTTGCGTGAGTGGTATGCCGGACATGTCGAGAACTATGCGGTTGCCGATGAACGTGTCCAGCGCGAAACCCTGTTGGCTATTCGCGAAAGGGCCCAGGCGGGTGAGGATTTTGCCGCCCTGGCAAAAGAATTTTCCGAGGACAAGGCCTCGGCGGAAAACGGCGGCGACATTGGCTGGTTAACCCGGAACGTAATGGAACCAGCGTTTGATAAGGTGCTGTTTTCGATGGAAGAGGGCGAGATTAGCGGGCCGGTACGGACATCTTTTGGCTTACACCTGATCAAGCTCACCGGTATCAAGGCTGAGCAGCGCCGCGCCAGTCATATTCTTCTCAAGGTAGACGAGAAAAAACTGCGCACGCGCAGCTTTGAAGAAGCACGTGAGGAGCTCGAGGCCGACTACCGTGCTCGCCAGGCCGAGCGCCTTTTTGTCGAGCAATATGAATTACTTAATAACCTGAGCTATGAACAGCCGACAACGCTGGAGCCGGTTGCGACAGAACTCAAACTTGAGATCAAGTCGACGGATATGTTCAGCCGCCTCGGTGGCGAGGGTATCGCTGCTAACCCGGCGGTGGTCAGCGCGGCCTTTTCCGAGGATGTGCTAGACGGTAACAACAGTGAACCACTCGAGGTGGCCCAGGATAAAGTCATCGTTCTGCGCATCAAGGAACACAGACCTGCCCAGGCCAGACCACTCGAGGAAGTCAGTAATGTCATCATTGAGCGTCTGCTGAATGAAGCTACCCGGGAAATTGCGCGTGAGCGCGGAGAAGCCTTGCTCGACAAACTCAAGGACGGTATCGCCCGGGAAGACGCGGCCAGTGAGCTCGAGGCTACGTGGACGGCACCAGAATCGATCTCCCGTGACGCCGGCCAGACCCGGCGCGCAGTAGTCAATGCGCTGTTTGCCATGCCGCCCCCGGCCGCCGATCGGCCCAGCTATTCCGGTGTCGTCTTGCCTAACGGCGACTACAGCGTGATCGCTTTCAGTGCAGTCACCGAGTTTGAGCCGGCTAATGTTGACGAGACACAGCGGCAAACCGCCAGGCAACAGCTTGGAGCAAGCATTGCGGAGTCAATGCTGAGCGCCTTGCGGGTGGACCTGCGCCTTGGCGCCGATGTGGAGATCTATCAGAAGAAACTGAACGGAACCGCTGATTAAAAAATAAACAGGCGTTCTCGCTAAAGGGAAGAGGGATGAAACTACACTGGCAGATTCTGATCGCCCTTGTACTGGCCGTGATCGCGGGACTGGCAACGGGCGTGGAGGGGAGCCTGCTGGGCCTGCGTTTCTATGATGTTTATACCTTTATCGGTACCCTGTTTCTCAATGGCCTGAAGATGATCATCGTGCCGCTGGTGGTTTCCTCGATCATTGTCGGGATCGCCGGCATTGGTTCCTCGAGGGCTTTTGGTCGTCTTGGTGGCCGCACCTTGATCTATTACCTCGCGACGACGTTTATTTCTGTGAGCATCGGTCTCCTCGTCGTGAATACCCTGACGCCCGGCATTTATGAAGGTCAGCCACTCAAGGATGTGATCAATCTGACTGCCGATGTCTCGGCGATCGCCGACAAGGTTGAGGGTCGTGGTGCCGGGGATCTGGTTGACGTATTTCTGCGCATGGTGCCGCCAAACGTCGTTGCCGCGGCGGCTAACGGGCAGATGCTGGGGCTGATTTTTTTCAGCCTGCTATTCGGCTTTTTTGTTGCCCGCGTGGGTGAGCCGCATGCCGAGAACCTGTATGGTTTCTGGGCCGGCATCTACGAAGTCATGCTGCAGATCACCCTGTTCATTATGCGTTTTGCGCCGATCGGCGTGTTCGGGCTGGTCGCCGTGGTAATGGCGGATACCGGGGCCTCGGGCTTTCTGGACCTCATGGAGGTACTCGGGCTGTTTTTCTTCAGCGTGCTCCTTGCCCTTGCGCTCCACTTCCTGGTGGTCATGCCGCTCATCCTGCATTTTGTTGCCGGGGTCAATCCCGTGCGCCACTACCGGGCCATGGCACCGGCCTTGCTGACGGCCTTTTCCACGGCCTCGTCTTCGGCGACCTTGCCGCTGACAATCGAGTGCGTGGAGAAGAATGCCGGCGTTTCCAATCGCACCAGCAGCTTTGTACTGCCCCTGGGCTCGACCGTGAACATGGATGGAACGGCGCTCTATGAATGCGTCGCGGCGATGTTTATTGCCCAGGCCTATGGCCTCGATCTGAGTCTCACCCAGCAGTTTGTGATCGTGCTGCTGGCCCTGTTGACCTCGATAGGCGTGGCCGGGGTACCTTCAGCGAGCCTGGTGGCAATTACGATTATCCTTGGTTATATCGGTCTGCCGCTTGAAGGCATTGCGTTGATTTATGTCGTCGACAGGCTTCTCGACATGTGCCGTACGGCCGTGAACGTCTTCAGCGATTCCTGCGGGGCAGTGGTGATTGGGCGCCTGGAAGGGGAAGAGGGGATATTGAAGAATTGATGATTACAGATTGATGATTGATGAATGTTTAAAACCTGTAATGTGCTCTATGCGAACTTTGCGGTTAATTGGTTTTTCAGGAAAGAAGGTCATATTTTGCATCACTGCTGTCCCGTTAATTCCCTCTCCCTTCGGGAGTGGGGTAGGGTGAGGGGATTTAGATTCGATAACATATTGTTTTATTTACTCCCTCATCCTGGCCTTCTCCCAATGGGAGAAGGGATAATGCCGATTAGAGGGTGATGAAATTTCATGTGTTCATGCGCATCAATCAATCTGGTTACCTTATTTCCCCGAAGCTTACCACTTGTCAGGCTTATGTTAACGGGACAGCAGTGATTTTGCATATAGCACTAATCTGACTTACAAACACTGATTTTTAAATCATCAATCATCATTCATCATTCATCATTCATCAATCCTCAACCATCAGTCGCTCTTCGCTGGGGCGGCGAAGTCCATGCCGACAATGTTGTAACCACCATCGACGTAGGATATTTCACCGGTCACGCCCGAGGCCAGATCGGAGCATAGGAAAGCCGCGACATTGCCGACTTCCTCGGTCGTGACGACCCGGCGCATTGGTGCGGTGGCGGCAAACTGGTCGAGCATGCTGCGAAAGCCACTGATCCCCGAGGCCGCCAGGGTGCGGATGGGACCGGCCGAGATGGCGTTGACGCGGATGCCGTCCGGACCCAGGTCCTGGGCCATGTAACGGACATTGGCCTCGAGGCTGGCCTTGGCGAGGCCCATGACATTGTAGTTGGGCACGACGCGCTCGGCGCCGAGGTAGCTCAGGGTCAGCAGGGCGCCATTGCGGCCTTCCATCATGTTGCGCCCGGCCTTGGCCAAGGCGGCGAAACTATAGGAACTGATTTCGTGGGCGGTATTAAAGCCGGCCCGGGTCACGGCATCGAGGTAGCCACCCTCGAGCTGGTCTTTGGGCGCGAAGGCGACCGAATGCACGATAATATCGAGGCCGTCCCAGAAGTTGTCGAGGTGCTCAAACACGGCATCGATCTGCGCATCGTCACTGACATCACAGGCCAGGGTGATGTCAGAATCGAATTCAGCGGCCATTTTCTCGACCCGACCCTTCAGTTTGTCGTTCTGGTAGGTGAAGGCCAGTTCGGCCCCTTCACGATGCATGGCCCTGGCAATGCCGTAGGCAATGGAACGGTTGCTGGCCAGGCCAACGATTAAGGCGCGTTTGCCTTGTAAAAATGACATGTGTGATACCTTTCGTCAGTGAATACGAGCGTGTAGCATTAAGGAACGTTACAGTACCCAAAATTGTCCTTAAGGTGAAGGATAATGTAGCAAACCGGGCCGTGAGCAGGGATAAATCGGAATAGAAATGCCTAATAAAACAGTGAAATGGCGAATCGGTATACTAATGCTTGCGTTCTGGCTTGGCGGCTGCGGCGAGGGCAACTGGAATAATCCTTACCCACAGGCGGATAGTAAGGCAAACGTCCTTTATTCCTCGTTCGAGGAGCGGCCCAAGCATCTCGATCCGGCCGTCTCCTACAGCGCGACCGAATACCAGTTTATTGCCCAGATCTATACCCCGCCCCTGCAATATCACTACCTGAAGCGACCTTATACCCTGATCCCCCTGGCGGCGGCAAAGATGCCCCGCGTACGCTATCTGGACGAGCGTGAGCAGACCTTACCGGCGACGGCCGAGTCTGCCGAGATAGCCTTTAGTGAATACATTATTGAGATCCGCCCGGGCATGCGTTACCAGCCGCACCCGGCCTTCGCCCGTGACGAGCAGGGTCGTTTTCTTTACCATGCGCTCAGCGAGCAGCAGCTGGATGCTATCTATACGCTGGCCGACTTTGCGCAGACCGGTACGCGTGAACTGGTCGCCGAGGATTTCGTCTATCAGATCAAGCGCCTGGCTCACCCCGGCCTGCATTCGCCGATTTTCGGCGTCATGTCAGATTATATCGTTGGCCTGCCGGAGTATGCGAAGACTCTGAAACAGGCTCGTGAGCGCGAGACCGCAGGTCTTGAGAACAAGAAGGATTATTACCTGGACCTGAAGCAGTATCCACTCGCCGGTGTGAGTGTGCTGGACCGCTACCGTTATCGTATCCGCATCAAGGGCAAATATCCGCAACTGGTCTACTGGCTGAGCATGCCCTTTTTTGCGCCGCTGCCGGTCGAGGCCGATCGGTTTTATTCACAGGCCGGCCTGGTTGAGCGCAATATCAGCCTCGACTGGTATCCGGTGGGGACCGGCCCCTACATGCTCACGGTCAATAACCCCAATCTAGAGATGGTGCTCGAGCGTAACCCGTATTTCGATGGTGAGGTGTATCCGGGTGAGGGCGAACCCGGTGATGCCGAGGCCGGCTTGCTGGTGGATGCGGGGGCCCCGCTACCGTTTATCGACAAGGTGGTCTACCGCCTCGAACGCGAAACGATTCCTTACTGGAGCAAATTCCTGCAGGGCTACTACGACAGTTCCGGTATCAGTTCGGACAGTTTCGATGAGGCAGTCAGTATCACCACGCAGGGCGAGCCGACCCTGACCGAGGAAATGGAGGCGATGGGTATCCAGCTACAGACGGCGGTCACCACCTCGACCTTTTACACCGGCTTCAACATGCTCGACCCGGTGGTTGGGGGCGACTCGCAGCGAGCACGGCTGTTGCGCCGCGCCATCGCGATCGCCACCGACTACGAAGAATTTATTTCCATTTTCAATAATGGCCGTGGTCTTGCGGCACAAGGGCCGTTACCGCCGGGCCTGTTCGGTTATCGTGAAGGCAAGGCGGGGATAAACCCGTACGTGTATGACTGGGTGAATGGACGCCCGAAGCGTAAATCCATCGAGGAGGCACGCCGGTTGCTGGCCCGGGCGGGCTACCCGAATGGCATTGATAGAGAAAGCGGTGAGGCGCTGGTGATCAATCTCGATACCGCAGCCAGCGGCCCGGATGCGAAGGCGCGTCTCGACTGGTGGCGAAAACAGTTCCGGAAACTGAATATTGACCTGGTCATCCGCAGTACGGATTACAATCGCTTTCAGGACAAGATGCGCAACGGTACGGCCCAGATCTTCCAATGGGGCTGGAATGCCGACTACCCGGATCCGGAAAACTTTATGTTTCTGTTGTATGGGCCAAACAGCAAGGTTGGCAAGAGCGGCGAGAATGCGGCCAATTACGATAATGCCGAGTTCAATGCCTTGTTCGACAGGATGAAAAACATGGACAATGGTCCGGCAAGACAAGCGATCATTGACGCGATGGTTGACATCGCGCGGCGTGACGGCCCATGGTTATGGGGCCTGCACCCGAAGGCATTCAGTCTGCATCATGCCTGGTACAAGAACAGCAAGCCTAACCTGATGGCGAACAATACACTGAAATACAAGCGCATCGAACCGGAGCTGCGCGCGAAACAACGCATGACCTGGAACAAGCCGGTTACCTGGCCGCTATGGACCATGTTACTTGTCTTTGTGGCGCTCATTCTGCCCGGCATCATCAGTTACCGGCGCAAGGAACACGGCATCGGGGGGAGTGGCTGATGCTGGCATATATCATTCGCCGTATCCTGTATGCGATCCCCATTCTCATTGGTGTAAATCTGCTGACCTTTGTGCTGTTTTTTGTCGTCAACACACCCGAGAACATGGCGCGCGTTAATCTCGGCGTCAAGCATGTCACGCCAGCGGCAATCGAGAAGTGGAAGACCGAACATGGTTATGACAGGCCCTTGCTCTATAACAGGCAGGCAGCGGGCACGGCGAGCCTGACCGACACCATCTTTTATGAAAAGTCGGTACGCCTGTTCGTGTTCGATTTTGGCAAGGCCGACGACGGCCGCGATATTGGTTATGACATCTCGCAACGTATGTGGCCAAGCCTGGCCATCGCGCTGCCGATGTTCCTGGTCGGCCTGCTGGTGAATATCACCCTGTCGATGTTGCTGGCCTTTTTCCGCGGCACCTATATTGACATGAGTGGTGTGATCCTCGGCGTGATCCTGATGTCGGTCTCCACCCTTTTTTATATCATCGGTGGTCAGTATCTCATTGGCAAGCTCTGGCACCTGGTGCCGATCTCCGGCTACAGCGTTGAGTGGCCGACAGCGATCAAGTTCCTTGTTCTGCCGGTGGTGATTGGCGTCATCGGGGGTATCGGCAGTGGTACCCGCTGGTATCGCACCATCTTCCTGGAAGAGATCAATAAGGACTATGTGCGCACAGCCCGTGCCAAGGGCCTTTCCGAGTTGCGCGTGTTATTCCGGCATGTCTTGAAGAATGCCATGATCCCGATCCTGACCGGTGTCGTGGTAGTGATTCCGTTACTGTTCATGGGCAGTCTGTTGACCGAGTCCTTTTTCGGTATCCCGGGGCTTGGGAGTTACACCATTGATGCTATCCTCGCCCAGGATTTCTCGATTGTGAAGGCCATGGTTTTTCTTGGCTCGGTGCTTTATATCATTGGCTTGATCCTCACGGATATCTCCTACACGCTGGTCGACCCACGGATAAGGCTGAACTGATATGAACAAGGCCTTTGACTACCACTGGTGGGACATTGACCTGGTAATTCTCTGGACTGATGCCCTCATTTATATTCTTGTTGCTGCAGTCAGTATTTTTGTTATCTATGCCCGCCGGCATGAACACCTGCGCGCACCCTGGCGACAGATCTTGCAACGTCGCCTGGCGATGAGTTCGCTACTCATTCTGATGGCCTTCGTGGTTATCGGCTTGCTCGACTCGTTGCATTTCAAGGTGCCCGAGGCCCAGCGTGATGACGGACGTTTTCAGTATTCAACAGAGGTCTATAGCCTGTTTGACCGACTGGCGCTGCCGCTGAGAAATCGTACCGAGAAGACTTATTCAGAGCCGTTTGCCTACCGGTTGTATGCAAAGGAGAGTATTGAACTGGCCGATGGCACTATCCGCCGGGATTACCCCCGCCTGCAATATGGTGCTGCGCACCTCGACGACCCTGAAAGGCAGCGGGCGGCTGACATAAAGCAACGTAGCCTGGTAGTCCTGGCGAAGGCTATGCTCGCCGCCCTGATCATTGTCATCATCCTGGGAAGCTGGCAAGCACGACGCAACAAGACAACCTTTATGACCAGCCTGCGGCATATGTTAACCGGGCAGACCAATTGGCCATGGCGCTCGGTAGTGGCCACGCTGTTTTTTATTTTTTTGTTAATCATATTCAGTATTGAACTCGGCAGCCATTATCATATTCTCGGCACCGACAAGGTGGGGCAGGATGTCCTCTATCTTGCCTTGAAGAGTATTCGCACCGGTCTTGTGATCGGCACGCTGACAACGCTGGTCATGCTGCCGTTTGCCATCCTGCTCGGCATCATGGCTGGCTATTTTCGGGGCTGGGTCGATGATGTCATCCAGTATCTGTATACAACCCTGAGTTCCATTCCCGGCGTGTTATTGATTGCCGCGGCCATCCTGGTTATGCAGGTGTATATCGAGAATAACCCGCAACAGTTTGCCACCGTGCTGCAACGCGCCGATGCGCGCCTGCTGTTTCTGTGCATGATCCTTGGTATTACCAGCTGGACCTCACTGTGCCGCCTGCTGCGCGGCGAGGCACTTAAGCTACGCGAGGCGGATTATATCCAGGCCGCGCAGGCCTTTGGTGTCCGCAGTATCAGGATCATCTCGCGTCACCTGTTGCCGAATGTCATGCATATTGTCCTGATCGTGATCGTGCTCGATTTCAGTGGCCTGGTGCTGGCCGAGGCCGTGCTGGCCTATGTCGGTGTAGGCGTCGATCCATCCATGAACAGCTGGGGTAATATGATCAACAGTGCGCGTCTCGAGATGGCGCGCGAACCGATTGTCTGGTGGTCCCTGCTGGCGGCCTTCATGTTCATGTTCATGCTGGTGCTGGCGGCAAACCTGTTTGCCGATGCCGTGCGTGATGCTTTTGATCCAAGATTGAGAAGTAGCTAAATATGAGTTGGGAACGCAAAGAACGCCAAGGCGCAAAGGACGCAGAGCAAAGTGATTGATATTATCTATGATAACTTATAAGCATAAACATGTAGGTTTTGATTTTATTATTCTTTGCGCACTCTGCGTCTCTGCGAACTTTGCGTTCATTTCAGGAATTAATCCATGACGGATACGTTATTACAAATAAGGGATTTGAAAACGTGGTTTGATACCCCGCGTGGTACGGTGCGCGCGGTCGATGGTGTCAGTTTTGATATCCGGCATGGTGAGACCTTTGCCCTGCTGGGTGAATCCGGTTGTGGCAAATCGATAACTGCTCTGTCGATTATGCAACTCGTACCCGCGCCGGCCGGGCGTATTGCCGGCGGTAATATTAATCTCGACGGTAAAGAGCTGCTGCAATACTCCGAGGTGCAGATGCGGCAGGTACGTGGCAGTCGTATCGCCATGATCTTCCAGGAGCCGCAGACTTCCCTGAACCCGGTACTGACGGTCGGTGACCAGGTTCGCGAAACCATCTATCAACATACACGCCTGCGAAATAGCGCCGCGCATCAGCGTGTGCTCGAATTGCTCAATGCCGTGGGCATCCCTGATCCTGCGCGCCGCTACGGTGAATACCCGCATCAGCTTTCCGGCGGCATGAAACAGCGCATCATGATCGCGATCGCGCTGGCCGCCGAGCCGGATGTCCTGATTGCTGATGAGCCGACGACGGCGCTGGATGTAACAATACAGGCGCAGGTGCTGGAACTGCTGAAAAAGCTGCAGCAGGAAACCGGCATGGCGATCCTGTTGATCACTCACGATCTCGGTGTGGTCGCCGGCATGGCGGATCGCGTTGCGGTGATGTATGCGGGACAAATCGTCGAACAGGCCAGCCGCGAGGATTTCTTTGCCCATCCGCGTCACCCGTATTCGGAAAAACTGTTCGCCTCGTTGCCGGGCGATATGAAGCGCGGCCAGCCACTCGCCGTCATCCGCGGCAGCGTGCCACCTCTTTATCAAACCTTCAGTGGTTGTCGTTTCGTTGAGCGCTGTGATTATGCCTGGGAGGCCTGTCATAATACGCCGCCACGCTGGCAGGAGAGTGGTATCCGCTGTCACCGCTACGATGAGACGATTGCCGGTGCCACCGGGGCCCGGGCGACTACAGCAGCCAGCCCGCCGCTGATGGTTACGTCCTCGACCGGGGAGCCGCTGCTGCAGCTCAAGGAACTAAAGATTCATTTCCCTGTGCACAAGGGGCTGCTGCGCCGGGTCAGCGGCTATGTAAAGGCCGTCGATGGCCTGTCGCTGAGCATCCAGCGCGGCCATACGCTGGCACTGGTGGGTGAGTCCGGCTGTGGCAAGACTACCGCGGGCAAGGGTCTGTTGCGATTGCTGCCGGTTACAGGAGGCAGTGTTGAATACGAGGGGCACGATCTGGCCAGGCTGAATGCCGGTGCGCTGCGGAAATTACGCAGTGATCTGCAGATTATCTTCCAGGACCCGTATGCCTCGATGAACCCGCGCATGCTGGTTGGTGACATCATCGCTGAGGGCATGGTCGCCCAGGGCATGGTTGCCGGACGCGAACAACGCGAGCAACGCGTGTGTGAATTACTGGCCAGGGTCGGCTTGCCGGCGGGCAGTACGCAGCGTTACCCGCATGAGTTTTCCGGTGGACAGCGGCAGCGTATCTGCATTGCCCGGGCACTGGCTGTCGAGCCGAAGTTAATTGTCTGTGATGAGCCCACCAGCGCACTGGATGTTTCCGTGCAGGCGCAGATACTGAACCTGTTGCAGCAGTTGCAGGCCGAGATGGGCCTGTCTTACCTGTTTATCACGCATAATATCTCCGTGGTCGAATATCTCGCCCACGACGTCGCGGTTATGTACCTTGGCCGTATTGTCGAGCAGGGCAGTGTCGAGGAAGTTCTGCATAGCCCGAAACACCCATATACGCAGGCATTATTATCCGCAGTGCCGACGATCAACGCGGATGAACAGCGCGAAGTCATCCGTCTCGAGGGTGATATGCCCTCACCGCTGAATCCGCCTTCGGGTTGTCACTTTCACCCGCGGTGTCCACAGGCCTTCGCCATTTGCCGGGAGCAATATCCAAAGACAACAAGCCTGGGGCGGACACATAGGGTCAAATGTCACTTGTATGATAGCGAAAAGGCCTGAACCCTTCATCCTGTAACGCAATGAATTCATGCGGCAAGATGCTCGGTATGTCACTGCCAGCCAGCCAGCTGATATCTTGATTGAAACACCGGATACGAAACTGATCGCGTGGGATAAGCTGCCCGGTCTGGTTATTATTATGTCGTGTGCTTTTGATGCGTAGCGCGTATGCTGGGCGCTTTTCCCCCTTCTCCGGGGCAGGTCGAGGTACGTAATGGAAGGTATAAGTGACATCAAGATAAGCGGCATTGACGAGACCCGCCCGCCCCGGATCCGCAAAGAGCCATACATCAACCTCTTTTTCAAACTCATCCACCAGGCGCCGAAGGACTGGTGCGAAGACTTCAATCGACTCGTGTTGAAAGGGGAATATCCTATCAAGATTGACCCCTCTAAGGGGCTGTGTATCGAAACCTGGGTGCGCAAGCCCGAAGAGATAGAAAAGGCACTGGAAGGTCTGAAGGTGGCGGTCGATAGCTGTAACAATGCATACATTGCCCGTATTCAGGCTATGGCAAACACCGCCGCTGATGTGGGTGACAACTCAGAGGAATCGGGGGAACAGGGGAACCTGAACCGGATTGTTGCCGGTTTGAATTTCGAGGACTGAAATATCACCCGAATAAGTGATGAGCACTATTGTCCATGCGTAGCCTGATTACGCATACTCTGTTTGTCGGCCGCAGGCAATATGTACACGGAAAGTACATTGTAACCCTGCTGCCTGTCCCTTACCCAAAGCACGCAGGAGCGGCAAGTTAATGGCCAAATGGATCATGTTGCTGGGCGTTACCTTGCTCGTCATAGGGGCAATCATGAGTTATGCCCCCTGGTTGGCCAGCTGGTTTGGAAAATTGCCCGGTGATATCCGGATCGAGACGGAAAAGGGCATTATTTTCATTCCCATTACCTCGATGGTGATTGTCAGCATCGTGCTGACCTTGCTGGTGAACCTGTTCAGGCGTTGATGCCGGAACCGGCAACACACTGGATGGTCGTGATTCGTCGTGACACGGCCAGGTCACCCGGGTTTGCAGATAAGGCACAATCCCCACATCGCTATAACCGCGTTTTTTCATTGTGGTGTTACTGCTACACTTTGCACACGTAAGGCTGATGGGTGTTCGGTAACAGGCTGACATCAGCATTATCCGTTCAGAAGAAGGGCAGACAATGAAGATATGGGTAGACGCGGATGCGTGTCCGGTGGTAATCAAGGAAATCCTGTTTCGGGCCGCTACGCGTACCAGGGTGCTGGTGACACTGGTCGCCAACCAGCCCATCCGCACACCACCCTCGCGCCACATCAAGACCGTACAGGTACCGCTAGGTTTTGATGTCGCTGATGATGAAATCGTCAAGCGACTGGATGCCGGTGACCTTGTCATTACCAGCGATATTCCACTGGCGGCAGAGGTGATTGAGAAAGGCGGCTACGTACTTAGCCCGCGTGGTGAAATGTATTCCGCTGAGAACATTCGTGACCGGCTCAATATGCGGGACTTTATGGATAGCCTGCGTTCCAGTGGAATAGACACCGGTGGCCCATCAGTGATGAGCCAGGGCGATCGGCAGGCCTTTGCCAACCACCTGGATCAATTCCTGACCAGGTACGCATAATCAAACACTCGCTCCGGGGAACAGGTTATGAAACTGGAAGACGAAGCCGTGACGCTATCTTTAATGGGATAAGAAGGCTCTGACAGAGCCCAAATCCGGTCGGCCGTGTTTGAGCGTATATTTACGTAAGCCAAGGATAACTAATTGATCTATAAAATATTAATTGTCCAGACTGGAATTAATGATTATTACAAACCGGCCGCTATAATATAAAAATACGTAACACAATACCGGGGCTGCTCAACGGGGTGAGTGAGTCTCCTATGCCATTATTTTCAGCTCAGTAGTTCCGATGCTTTAGATAATAAAATCAGGTGGTTATAAATGCGCGAAGAAGCAGGCCTAACCAGTACACGGCACAGCGGCAACGAAAAACGCATGTTTGAGCGCCACCCGGTGGATATTGATGCGATTATCAAATCCGCGAACCGGGGTGAATCCAGGCGCAAGATACGCGATTTTTGCATCGGTGGAATGCTGCTTGTTGAAGATGACTACCCTGATGAAAGCAGTGCTCGCCCCAATTCCAACGAAGCCGTGAATGACCTCATCCAGATTCAGTGCACGCTTCCTGCCGCGGCTGAGAAGGAAGGTCGTCCCTGCCTGTTCGAAGCGCGCGTAGTGCGCATTGATGCCGTCAGTATCGGTGTAGCCTTTATAAATCCTGACCTGGTCGCCTTGCAAGGTCTCATGGACTACGTGAAGGCCTCAAATCAATCAGTATATGCCGCGGCAACGCCGCGAGTCGAGGTAGATGGCGAATACCGGCAAATCGCTCAACAATGTTGTGCGATGGTAAAGGCCGGCCTGGAACCACTGATGCTCACCTCGATCGAGACGCTTGTGAGCAGGCTCTTTGAATCGTCCAGAGAGACCCGGGATACTATTGAGCAAAATAGTTACTTCGAGGCACTGGGAATATTAAACAAGTTACAGAGCCAGCTGGTTAAGCGATTTGTCTCATCAGCGAATGCACAGCTTGATGTCAATGCACTGGTTAAGCCCCCTTCTGCACAGGAATCGGCAACAAATCTATCCCTTGACGAATTGTCGCTGGTAGAAGAGGAAACACTGGATAATTGGCTGGCCGACACCGGCACGATTGAAGCGGTTGAACGCACGCACAGGGAAGAGTTTGATGCTCTCAATAAACGCCTGAGTGTTGTTTTCGATAGTGACGTGGATAGAAAGAACAGCCCGTTTGGGCCATCACTGTATTCACAGTCATTTCAGGAGGCGATCCAGGATATAGGTCTCCGCCATAATGTCAGTCTGTTCGCCTACAAGGTTTTCAAGGATGTGTTTATCGATGAACTGGGTGAGCTCTACAGGCAGATGAATGCGCTGTTGGTGAGCAGCGGGATCCTGCCTGAATTCAGGTATTCCCTCCCCACGCAGGAACGCGAACCCGAGACACCTGCAGCTGGCGGTAAGCCGGATATTGCCCTGCTGGATGCCGAGCCGGTTGCTGAAGAGGGGGTGACTGGCAGCCAGGGTAGTAGCCAGGGCAGTGCGGGAAGAAATTCCCCGGCATTGCCTGAAAGTGAACAGGATATCTATGCACTTGTCGACGAGCTACGTGAACTCAGGTCTCGACTCGGTGCACGTGAACAGGATACCCGGCAGGGGCAGCCGGGACACGAGACCGACACCAGTGGCGTGAATACCTGGCTAGCCGACTCGGCTGCCGGCAAAGTAGCGGATTCGTCTGCGGAACAGAGTCGGGCCGAGAAAGTGCTGTTTACACAGAGCGAAGTGCTGCGGGCGCTATCGAATGTTGAGCAAAATATAACCAGGCTTGACAGGTCGGAGATTCGCAAGAGCATTGCCGCCGCGCTAATGAGCAGTTCAGACGCCAGCGGCAAGCAAGTGGCGGGCCGTGAAGAGCGTATCATTAATGTATCAACCAGCATTTTTGACACAATGCTCTCCGACCTGCAGGTCCCGGTAAATATGCGCGAGTGGCTTGGCAGGCTGGAGATGCCGGTTCTGAAAATGGCTATTCATGATGACTCGCTTTACAAGGACAGTGATCACCTGGTCAGACAGGTCGTAAACAAAATTGCGAAACTCGGGCTTCTGGTAGGGGAGGAAGAAACCGAGGGACAGACAGGCATCAGAAATGCGCTGGACTGGTTAATCAATCTTATCAATAAAGATTTTGATGGAACCAATACAGTTTTCAGACGCGTGTCCGATCAGCTGGATGTCCTGGTCAAGGCCCAGAACAAGAAGTACAAGGACAACATCCATAAGGTCATTCGTTATATTGAAGCGCATAAGGGCGACCTGGCCGTTGATGAGGACCTGGCGGATTCGCAACAACAGGATGATGCGGCTGCTCTCGAGGAATGGCGGCGACGTGTCGGCAGGTTGGCGGAGAATGACTGGATACTGTTTGACGCGAATTCAGACAACCCTGTCAGGTTGAAAGTTGCCTGGCTGGCAAAACATACAGGAAAAATTGTTTTTGTTGATGCTGAAGGCAGGAAAAAGCGGGTATTGCAACTGGATAACCTTGCCCACAGTCTGTCACTTGGTAACGCGCAGACAATTGACGATGCGAACACGCCGACAATGGACCGGGCTCAGTATACAACGCTGCAGAAGCTGCACAGAGACCTGATATACCAGTCGACACATGATTCACTGACAACACTTATTAACAGGCGTGAGTTTGAAAAACAGCTTGTTACTGCACTGGCTGAGTCGCGTGGTGCAGGCGTTCAACATGCCTTGTGTTTTCTGGATATTGATCAATTCAAGGTAATCAATTCCAATCATAGCAACAGGGCAGGCGATGAACTGCTCATGCAACTCGCCGGTTGGGTCAATACCTGTCTTGCCGAGTGGGGAAAGACCACTTTTGCCCGTCTCGGGGGTGACGAATTCGGCATTATTTTCCATGAGTGCTCGCTGGAGGATTCGCTGGCCCGTGCAGAAGAGTTGATAGAATATATACATAAACAAACATTCGAATGGCAGTCGCAACGTACCTCGGTCAGTGTCAGTCTCGGGCTTACACAGATAACCGAACTCAGCGATGACATTTCCGGCCTGATGCAGGCAGCAGAATCAAGTTGTGATATCGCCAGGCAGACCGGCGGTAACCGCTTGCAACTCTATTATGCCGGCAGCGCCAGCCTGAGCCGGCGTAAGCAGATGATAAGCTGGGTAACAAAAATTGATGATATTCTCGATAGCGATAGCCTGCAATTGCGCTGCCAGAAGATCCAGCCAATCAATATGAGAGCCGGCGAAATCGAGCATGTTCATTACGAGATACTTCTCGGGTTGAAACCCGAGCATGGTGACTTGCCATCTATACAGGAGTTTATTGAAGCGGCCGAATACAGTAATCGCGTTGGCGATATCGACCGCTGGGTGGTTAGATCAACCCTTGCATGGTTGGCAGAAAATGAGCAGGTTCTGGATATCATCAATGCCTTCTCGATTAACCTTTCAGGTAAGTCATTAAGTGATGAGACGTTTATTGATTTCGTGCTGGAACAGATCGAAGAAAGTGATATTCCTGCTGAATGCCTGTGTTTTGAAATCACCGAAACGGCGGGTATTGAGAACCTCTCGGATGCCGCACACTTTATTAATACTATCAAGGACACCGGTTGCCGCTTCTCGCTGGATGATTTCGGTAGTGGCATGTCATCGTATGCCTATCTACGTGACCTGCCAGTCGATTACCTGAAGATAGACGGCATGTTTATAAAAAACATCCATAACAATGAAAGCGATTATGCGGTTGTGAAATCAATCACAGAGGTCGCCCACTTTATGGGCAAGCGAGTGATTGCCGAATATGTCGAGAACGATGATATCGTAAATAAGTTAACAGAAATCGGTGTGGATTTCGCACAAGGCTTTGGTATTGACAAGCCACACCTGATTGGGGAACTTATTTAGAGACTATAATTGATGGTATCTCCTGAAAAATAACCGCTAACTACTTTGCCTGGTGACATCTACAAAAAGCTTCAGGCGTTGCCCGGGCTGTAAATATTTGCCTTTGCTGAGCATAGTGTTCCAGCGCATGAGATCAGCGATTCGCACACGGAAACGCGTCGCGATGCGGGCCAGTGAGTCTCCACGGCGTACCGTATAGTTCACACGCTGTATGACAGGGTTGCTGCCCGGCGGTGTTGCCCGTGGGCCCTGGTGCGTTGCAAGTTGCGCTGACCTGGTCCAGATTACGAGCTCTTTGCCCAGGGGCAAGGTGTCACGTGGCGCCATGGCATTCCATTTCGCCAGCTGCCGAACCCCGACCTTGTATCTTTTTGCAATATCCCAGAAATTATCACCGGCTACGACACTGTGAATAGTTTTGTGACGGCCTGATTTTGGAGCATTCAGGGTACGTTGCGTGCGCTGTTCCTCACTCAAGCGATAGGTGCGTGGGCTTTTTGCGGCAATCGGGATCATGAGGTTTTGTCCCTTGCGCAGGAAACTGCCACGTAGTTTGTTACTGCTCTTGAGTAAGGCGATGCTGATACGGTATTTGTCGGCGATGTGGCTAAGTGTCTCACCGGATTTTACCTTGTGATGAGCCCAGCGCATGCGCTGATCCATGGGCAGGCTGGCAAGCTTGCTGGCGAAGGTATCGGCTTTGTCTACCGGCACTAGCAGGTAGTGCGGACCTTTCGGTGCCGTCGCCCAGCGATTATAACCGGGATTGAGCAGGTACAGTTCATCGAGTTCCATGCCGGCTAGTTCGGCGGCCAGGGCGAGGTCGATCTGGCCGCCGATATCGACCTTGGTGAAGTAGGCGGTATCGGGAATCGATTCCAGTTCCAGCGAATAGGCCGCAGGGTCTTTAATTATGCGGGCGATAGCCAGCAGGCGTGGTACATAACCGCGGGTTTCGGCGGGCAGGCGCAAGGAAAAGAAGTCTGTTGGTTTGCCCTGCCGCTTGTTACGGCGGATGGCCTTGCGCACCGTGCCTCCACCGGAATTATAGGCGGCCAGGGCCAGCATCCAGTCACCATCGAGATCGCGGTGCAGCTGCTGCAGATAGCTAAGTGCAGCATCGGTTGCGGCATACACATTGCGGCGTCCGTCATACCACCAATTCTGCTCCAGGCCATACATACGGCCGGTGCCGGGGATAAATTGCCAGATCCCGGCGGCGCGGCCATGTGAATAGGCAAACGGTTTGAAGGCGCTTTCCACCACGGGTAACAGGGCGATCTCGGCGGGGATGCCACGGCGCTCGGCCTCGCTGACTATATAATAGAGATAGGGTCTGGCCCGCTCGGCGACACGGTTCAGATAACCCGGGTGCCGGGCATACCAGTCAGTTTCCTGGTCAATCCGCTTGTGGACCACCTCGGGCAGGGCATAATTGCTGCGCAGGCGAGCCCACAAGTCCGCTTGTGGCGGTGGGCTCTCGGCCTGCGCATCGGGTTCGGCGTGGTCGACAACCGCCTGCTGGGGGGCGTCGGCCTGAACCTGGGCAATGGCCTCGTTGATTTCAGCGTCACTGGCGACTGTGGACGTGTTTGGCGGGGTCGTGGTGCAGGCGACAATCCATAGTAAGGGCAGGGCACCAAGCAGGCGCAGAGACATGATGTACTTCATCGAGGTGTTTTTCCTTACAGAAATCATTACTTATTTGTCGCCTATGGTAGGTACCTGTTGCCGGTGGGTCAACCTGTTCATTTATGCCTGGTTAGGAGTAAAACATGGCGGGGAGCGGGCTTCTGTGCACCTTGTCACAGCATCCCGGTCAGCGGATATGGAGCCTTTCCGATAGAAAGGCTATGCTGTGAGGGTATGCCAGAATTCAATACCGATATTTCGACCAATCCGGATACAGAGGACAATCTGCCCGCCTGGTATAGCAGTTATTTAGGTGGCCTTCTGGCGAGGGCCGAGCACGAGGCCGTGGATACACTGCTGCCCGACCTGTTTGGCTATCATCTCGTGCAATTGAGTGGACATGGCGAATCGCTGTGTGAGAACAGCCGCATATCACATTGCGTAGTAGTGAACGATGTAGCCGGCTCCGAGACAGGCCTGTTGGCCGACAACGCCGCCTTGCCCTTTGCCTCGGAGAGCGTCGATGTGGTGGTAATGCCACATAGCCTCGAGTTTCACCCCAACCCGCATGCTATCCTGCGCGAGGTAGATCGCATCCTGATCCCGGAAGGGCACGTTGTGCTCATCAATTTTAATCCGTTCAGTTTCTGGGGCCTGGCGCGCCTGTTATCAGGCTGGCGTAATAAAATCCCCTGGCGCGGGCAATATTATACCCGCACACGGCTACGAGACTGGTTGTCGCTACTCGGTTTCGATTATATCTCCGGACAACAGGTATTTTTCCGGCCACCCGTTCAACACGAGAAAATCATGCAGAAACTTGAATTTATGGAGCGCCTTGGTCAGCGTTGTATGCCACTGCTTGCCGGCGTGAGCATTATGCTTGCCAGGAAGCGAACCAGCACGCTGACCCCGATTCGCTCGCCATGGCGGAAGAATATCCGGCAACAGGCACTTGTCGAGCCAACCGCACGAGGTATCCATTATGACGACCCGCGTTGAAATTTTTACCGATGGTGCCTGTCGTGGTAATCCCGGGCCAGGCGGTTGGGGGGCCTTGTTACGCTATGCTGGCAAGGAAAAAACCCTGCGCGGGGGGGAACGCCTGACCACCAACAATCGTATGGAACTCATGGCCGCGATAAGCGCGCTCGAAGAACTCAAACGCCCGTGCAAGGTAGAACTTACCACTGACTCAAAGTATGTTATGCAGGGCATTACCGAGTGGTTGGAAAACTGGAAAAAACGTAACTGGAAAACTGCCTCCAGGCAGCCGGTGAAAAACGTCGACCTCTGGCAGCGCCTGGATGCGGCGACTCAACGGCATGAGATCAACTGGCACTGGGTCAGGGGCCATAACGGCCACCCCGAAAACGAACGTGCCGATGAACTGGCCAATGAGGCCATTGATGCAATGTTAAAAGGCTAGTCAGTCCGGCCCGGCACGGTCGGGCACTGAAAAAATACCAGACAAGGACACGCGGTTATTGCCGAAAAGCGTGACCTGGCTCATGCTTTGTTAATTTAATTTTATTCTGAACTACATTTCAGTACCCGCTTCAGGTTCGCTTCAGTTCCATTATCTATGATCATCGTCATTATAAGGTATGTCGACAAGGATCGTAATGATGCTGCATGTGGCACTGAAAGATGATGACGGCGGAAAAAACAGCCTGTATTACAATTCGCGGCGTCTGAAACGTTTTACCGCACTCACCCCAGGGATGATTGCGATCACCAGTCTTTATTCCCCTGAGCGCCGTCGCGTGGAACGCTTTCTTGAGCGAGAATTCCGCCACACCTATAACGCAAATATCACTGAACACTACCCGACCCTCATGAGTGTGCAGAACAATGACGGGACCATCCTTGGCGCCCTTGGTTTTCGCTGCGCGAATACTGAGAAACTGTTCCTGGAGCAGTACCTCGATACACCGGTCGAGACCGCCCTCTCTGCAGCGACTGAATCCGGACTGACGAGAAACGCTATCGTGGAAGTCGGCAACCTCGCTTCACACGCAAACGGTGCTTCCATCTTCATGTTTACTGCGCTGACGGCCTACCTTGCACAACGTGGCAAACAGTATATAACCGTGACGGCGACGGACTTTTTGCATCGTTACTTTACGCGACTGGATGTGGACCTGTTGCTCCTGGGTTATGCGGATCAAACACGGTTGCCGGATGGCGGGCATTCCTGGGGGACTTATTACCAGACAGAACCGCGCATTATCGCTGGGCATATTACGTCGGCTTATGAAAAGTTGCAGAAACATCTGCAAATGAGCATGGTCGAGGAAACCGCCCTGTTGCACGCGAAGCTGCATTTACAGTCGAATGGCAGGGCTGACGAAGAATGAGCGAGGTCCTGCGCATGCTTGGCCGGCACAGCAGCGAGCAGGGCAATGCCGCGGCGCTGTTTGACGGGATGATTACTCTCACTTATAGCCAGCTTCATCAGAAGGTAGATGAAATGGCGATAACCCTGAGTGAATATTCGGGGCAGTGTGCCGGCATAGAACTCGACAATGGTATTGCCTGGGTGTTACTTGATCTTGCTTGTATCAAGGCGGGCCTTGTTACGATCCCGCTGCCAGCCTTTTTTACTGATGCACAACGTGAGCATGCCTTGCAGAGTGCAGGGGCCAGGCTGTTGTTTTCATACAGGCCGGGAGGGCAGGCTTCGCTACTCACCAGCAACGGGCAGCCCATCTCAATTCATCTTCTGGATAATTCCGCAAGTAAACTGCCCGACGGCACCACAAAGATCACCTATACATCGGGGACGACGGGTGAACCCAAAGGGGTTTGTCTCTCGCAGGCCGGCATGGAGCAAGTGGCGACTTCGCTGGTAAAGGTGCTTGGGCAACAGGCCGCGGTGAGAACCGCTGCCGTGTTACCACTGGCGATATTGCTGGAAAACATTGCCGGTTGTTATGCCACCTTACTGGCGGGTGGTTGTTATGACGTGCGGCCACAGGCCAGCATTGGTTTTGGTCATGGCATGATCCCGGATTTTGTACAGTTGCATGATTACCTGCGTGACTCGGCTGCATGCAGTTGTATCCTGGTACCCGAATTATTACGGGGTTTGATGCAGGTGAGCGCAGAGAGCGGACACGGTCTGCCGGCAATGGGTTTTATCGCCGTTGGCGGTGCGCGGGTTTCTGCTGCATTGCTCGAACAGGCAGAGCAACTGGGCCTGCCGGTATACCAGGGCTATGGCCTGAGCGAGGCTGCCTCGGTGGTGTCGGTGAATACCCCGACCGCGAATCAATGCGGGTCAGTCGGGCAATGCCTGCCCCACCTGTCTGTACAGATTGCCAAGGATGGCGAGATCCTGATTCAGCAGCCGGCTTTCCTCGGTTATGTCGGTGCGGACGAGACAACAGCGGTTCTTCACACCGGGGATATCGGCGTGCTGGATGAGAAGGGTTTTCTGCATATCACCGGGCGTAAGAAAAACATCATTATAAATTCCATGGGCAGAAATATTGCCCCGGAGTGGCCAGAGAGCGAACTTCTGGCACAGCCACAGATCGCCCAGGCCATCGTGATCGGCGATGCAACGACAGGATTATCGGCCTTGTTAGTCCCCAGTGCCGCATCCATCAATGCCTCGCAACTGGCGGAGGCCGTCACGCGCACCAACCTTGGCCTGCCGGAGTATGCCCGGATCCATCATTGGCAAATATCAGCGCCGTTCACGCTGGCGAACAAGACCTTAACCGGTACCGGCCGACCACGGAGGGCAGCGATCCTCGATGACTGCCAAAAGAGCCAGACAAACAACATAAATAGCATTGCATAAGGACGATATGAAGACATTTTTTGAAATTCTGACAGCAGCAACTGAAGCAGAACGTATGCAGCTTTACAGTGTGCCGCAGATTACGGATGCCAGACATGGCAACATAACCCGGGACAGTTATCTCGCTTACCTGGAACAGGCTTATCATCATGTGAAGCATACCGTGCCATTGATGATGGCAGCCGGTTCACGCCTGCCGGAGAGCAAGGAATACCTGCGCGAGGCGCTGGTGGAATATGCCGAGGAAGAAGTCGGTCACCAGGAATGGATATTGAACGATATCAAACATGCTGGTGGCAATGCCGAACAGGTGCGCCGCGGTGAGCCCAACGCAGCAACGGAATTAATGATTGCTTATGCCTATGATTATGTATCACGCATCAACCCGGTTGGTTTCTTCGGCATGGTATTTGTGCTCGAGGGCACGAGTATCCAGTTAGCTACAAGTGTCGCTGACAGCCTGCAAACCGCGCTTGGTCTGCCCGAGAATTGTTTCAGTTATCTGGCTTCGCATGGTTCGCTTGACCTGGAGCATATGAAGTTCTTTGAAAACCTGGTCAATCAGATCGATGATCCCGATGACCAGCAGGCTATTATCCATGTTGCCAGGCGAATATTTATTTTGTTTGCCAGAGTCTTCGAAAGTATCCCCCACAAGGAGACGTTAAAGCATGTCGTTTAATAATCAACATGTAGTAGTAACGGGCGGTGCAGGTGGCATTGGCAGCCTGTTGTGCCAGGACTTTGCAAGGCGAGGTGCGAAGGTCACCGTAATAGATCGTGTTGAACATATTGACGCCGCTGCTGAAGTGAGTCTGCTTCAGGCAGACCTTGCCAGCATGGAGGGGATACAAAAGGTCTGTGCAGCTCTTGCGGACCAGCAAGTAGATATTCTGGTTAATCTTGCCGGTGTGCAGTATTTCGGGCTGTTTGAAGAACAGTCACCGGAACAGGTGATGTTGCATTATATGGTGAACCTGGTGGCGCCGGCTATGTTGACACAGTCGGTATTGCCATCAATGAAGGTGAACGGCAGCGGTCATATAGTGAATGTCGGTTCGACCTTTGCTTCAATCAACTTTGCACACTTTGTCACCTATTCCAGTTCCAAGGCTGGGCTGAAGGGTTTTAGCGAGGCCTTGCGCAGGGAAGTTGCCGCTGATGGCATCCAGGTAACCTATGTCGCACCACGTGCGGTGAAGACGGCTCTGAATAACGAAAAGGTCATGCAGCTGGCCGCGGTAATAAAGATGAACATGGACAGCCCTGAATATGTGGCGGGCAAGATTATGCAGGCGATCAGTGGTCGCAAGAAGGAGCACTTTATCGGTTTCCCGGAGTCCCTGTTCGTGCGGGTGAACGCGCTGTTACCACGTATTGTTGACCAGGCGCTGGCGGCCAATGACAAAAAGGCCAGGACAATTATAAAACAGACAGAGGTGATATAGGACCATGAAAATGATTAAGTCGATAGTTTCCATTTTTGCCGTATTGGTGTTTTTCAGCACTGTCCTCCAGGCGGAGCTGGTGCAGTCGTTGACGGGTAATCCGGAACTCGATAACGACATTCGCCAGCTGCAACAGGAATGGGCCATGATCAAGTACAGGGAAAAAGATGAGGACCGACAGGCCACCCGGATGGAGGCATTGGCTGAAAAGGCCGCTACGGTAACGGCCCGTTACCCTGATTTTGCCGAACCCAGGATATGGGAGGCGATTATCGTCAGTAGCCAGGCCGGTATCCAGGGTGGGCTGGGGGCCTTGAGCCTGGTCAATCACTCCAGGGCCTTGCTTGAAGAGGCCGAAAAGATTAAGCCAGAGGCCCTCAATGGCTCGGCCTATACCTCGTTGGGTTCCCTGTATTATCAGGTACCGGGCTGGCCACTGGGTTTTGGTGATGATGGCAAGGCGCGCGCCTACCTGGAACAGGCGCGGGCGCTGAACCCGGACGGTATCGACCCTAATTACTTTTATGGTGATTATCTTATCGACCAGGGTGAATATGACAAAGCTATCCAGATACTGGAGCAGGCCCTGCGCGCACCCGAACGGCCGGACCGACCGGTGGCTGATGCCGGGCGTCGTGAGGAGATTATGCAAGCTATTGCCAAGGCCAGGCAGAACCTCGACAATAACTAGAATTTCGACGTGATCGGGCAGCCGGTGCGAAGGTTCCGGCAGCCCGTTTTTTTTTGTGTCCCCGTGCAGCTAAACAAGAGCAGACATGCGATTACTTCTGATCGAAGATGACCCGCAACTCGGCAAGGCCATCTACCAGGGTCTGAAACAGGAATACACGGCAGATTGGTTCAAGAGCGCTGAAGAGGGGAAGGCCGTTATTGCGGCCTCCGCTTACGATATCATCGTGCTCGATATCAATCTGCCCGGCATGTCCGGCCTGGAGTGGTTGCAGTCCCTGCGTCAGCAGAAGGTGACTATCCCTGTGTTGTTGTTGACGGCGCGGGATGCGCCTTCGCAACGTGTGGCAGGACTGGATGCCGGTGCGGATGACTACCTGGTTAAACCCTTCGATTTTGATGAGTTACTGGCAAGAATCCGCGCCTTGCTAAGACGTAAAGGGAGTTATCAGGAAAAGATATTGCAGTATAAAAACATTGCCATGGATCTGGATGGCAAGACGGTCAGCAAGGATGAAGAATTGGTCTCCCTGTCAGCACGGGAATTCGAGATTCTACGTTTGCTACTGGAGAATGCCGGGCGATGCCTGAGCCGGGAACAAATCGAACAAAAGATTTATAACTGGGATGATGAATTCGGTAGTAATACGGTTGAGGTACATATTTCGGCTATTCGTCGCAAACTGGGTAAGGAGTTGATCAAGACCATTCGTGGTATTGGTTATATCGTGGAACGAGAAGCATGAAGCGTTGTTCGCTGCGCATCCGCCTGTTGCGTATTCTGCTGATTCCGGTGGCGCTCGCCTATGTGATTATTGGTATCTCTTCCTATTACAGTGCCTACCATGAAGCTGAAGAGATCTATGATGCCCAGTTAACACACTTCGCCAAGGTTTTACGCGCCCTGACGCAGCGCGAAGTTGAAGAAAATGATGTGTCTGCAAAGCGGGTTATGATTAATGACGAGCTCGAATTGCATGAGTATGAAAAGAATTTTGCCTATCGAGTCTGGCTGGGAAAGCAGATCATCCTGCACTCCAGTAATGCTGAGCGTTTTGGCCCGGCTGCGGCTGCAGAAGGTTTCCTTGAACGAATCATTCAAGGGCAGCGCTGGCGTTTTTTTGTTCTCCGTGACAATAATGTAACGGTTGAAGTGGCAGAGCGTTATGAAGTACGCATCGACCTGATTCAGCATATTCTCCAGGGGATTTTCCTGCCGCAATTATTGATCATCCCATCGCTGGGTCTGATTATCTGGCTGGGAGTCATCAGCGGATTACGGCCATTAAAGGCTTTGTCGGACCTGATTCGACGTCGTAACCCGGATAACCTGGAAAGGATCGATGCACCGATCGTGCCGCAGGAGATTGCCCCGGTAGTTGATGCCATTAATGATCTCATGAAGCGGGTCAGTGATGTAATGGAGCGGGAGAAACAGTTCTCAAATTATGCCGCACATGAACTGCGAACCCCCCTCGCCGCACTGAAAACGCAGTTACAGGTCGCCCTGCGCACCGAAGACGCCGGACAGGCCCGGACAATGTTCAGGGAGCTGCTGCCAGCAATTGATCGTATGCAACATCTGGTTGAGCAATTGCTGTCCTTCGTCCGTATCAAGGCAGACTGTAATTACGAGCATCGCGTGAATCTGGTTGAAGTTTGCCAGGAAGTGCTGCGAGACCTCGCCCCGCTCGCTGTGCGGACGCGACGTGAATTGATCAGTGAGCTGACGGCCCCGGCGATCGTCAAGGGTAATGCCGAGATGTTATCCGTGCTGGTCAGGAACCTGGTGAGTAACGCCCTCAAGTACACGAGCGAGGGCGGACATGTGCATATCTCGTTACAGACTCGTGCCGGTGACGTAGAGCTGCGTGTAGCTGATGACGGTATCGGCATCGCGGAAAAAGACTGTTGTAACATCTTTGAGAGTTTCTATCGTGTGGCCGGCACCGATACCGAGGGGTGTGGCCTGGGGCTGGCCATCGTCAAGGCGGTAGCGGATATGCATCATGCAAAGATCGAATTGACAGAAGGCCTGGGCGGCAGAGGGGCCGGTTTCACTATTACTTTCCCGGTTTTCCCTGTGTAGTTTATCCAAGTCAATAATTTATCGGGGATTTTCATACTGCGGCGGGTCAGGGTACGGTTCGACTTGCGTGTGCTTATGGCTAGCCTGTATCTTTACCCCCCATGAGACAAATCGTACTGGATACAGAAACCACCGGCCTTGACCCGCGCGAGGGACACCGCATTATCGAGATCGGCTGCGTGGAAATGCTCGACCGCCGCCTGACCGGCAATGACTATCACCAATACCTGCAACCGGATCGCGAGATCGATGCCGGGGCCATGGAAGTGCACGGCATCAGCAATGAAATGCTGGCCGATAAGCCGCGTTTTGCCGAGATCGCCGATGACCTGCTGGCTTACCTGAAGGGTGCCGAGCTCATTATTCATAATGCCCCGTTTGATATCGGTTTTCTGAATCACGAATGGCGCCTGCTCGATGACAATGCCACGCCATTGGGCAAACTGTGCCAGGTCACTGACAGCCTGGCCATGGCGCGGCAGAAGCACCCGGGCCAGAAAAATACCCTTGATGCCCTGTGCAAGCGCTACGATGTTGATAACTCGCAACGCGAACTTCATGGCGCATTACTCGATGCCCGTATCCTCTCCGATGTTTATCTTGCCATGACCGGTGGACAGGGTGCCCTGTCCCTGGATAGCTCAGTGGATGCAAGCGGTATGCGCAAGCACGAAGAGATTCGCCGTATTGACAGCCACCGCCCGGCCCTGCGCGTGATTGAACCGAACGCTGAAGAGATGCAACTACACGCAGAACGGCTCGATGCAGTGGATAAGGCCTGCGCGGCAGGCGCCGTCTGGCGCCGGGACAAACAGGCCGGAGAGGATTGTCAGGATTAAATTCTGTAAATTCTTGCAAATAAAAAGGCTCGTCACTGCATGTGACGAGCCTTTTTATTGTGGACGATTCATCCAACCTGTAATACAGGGAATGAATGTTTAATTCTCCTGTAACCAGAACTAGGATGTTCTATAACTATTTGAAATATCGAATAAAGTTTCCATTTCCCCTGGCGTCTCAGGGATGGTTCATTAGTGGTAAAAAAGGGCAATAACTACTAATATATAGACCCTTACGTCTAAAACAATAAAATTATTCGAGCGAACCAACACTATGCCGGTCTCCTATACAACTGCATCCAACCGGAGGGGATGTAAAAAACATATTGTTTATCAGACGCTTGCTGCCATTTCTATGGTTCTTGCCTTTACAGCCTGTAGTAATGATGCAGAAGACAAGATGTCGAAAAATGAAACCGCGGTGGAGCACGCCGGGAAACATCTTGATGCACGTTATGTATGTCCTATGCACCCTCATATTATTAAAGACAAAGCGGGAGAGAGCTGCCCGATTTGCGGCATGGATCTGGTCGAAAAGAAAAGTGATATAACAGCCGAAACCTACCCTGTTGTGGAGTTGACCTCGGATATCGTACAAAAACTTGGTGTCCGCACCAGTCGGGTTGAAAAAGGCCAGTTATGGAAACTTATCAAGACTGTTGGTTATGTGGGGTTTAACGAAGATCGTTTAAAGACCATCACAACAAAAACAGATGGCTGGATAGAAAACCTGGCAGTACGCGTAAAAGGATTATATGTCCGCAAGGGTCAGCTCCTGTTCGAGCTTTATTCTCCTGAGTTTCTAAGAGTGCAGAAAGAGTTTATTGCAGCGCAGAAAATGGATGAGTCAGGTATTCGGCGTCATTATTCAAGTCGCAACGAAAGCATTCCTTCAAGAGATCATTTGCGATATATGGAAATCCCGCAAAGCATGATTAATGAAATGGCCCGCAAAGGCAAAGTGCGACACCGAATTCCGTACTATGCGCCGATGCAAGGCACAGTAATCAGGCATAATATTAATAAAAATCAGTACATCTCCGAAGGTGATGAACTTCTGACGATAGCTGATTTTTCAACTCTATGGGTTGAAGCCAATGTCTATGAGCATCAGCTAAGCTGGTTGCGCCTGGGTCTGAATGCAGACATCGAAGTAAAGGCCTTACCGGGCAAAAAGTATAAAGGCGAAGTAAACTTTATTAACCCGGTACTGGATGCCAAAACCCGTTCATTAAAAGTTCGCTTGCGAGTGCCAAATACTGATGGTGGATTAAGGCCTAATATGTTTGCCCATGTAAAAATATGCCTCGTCAGAAAAATTCATGGGTAGTTTTCGGGGCAGGTAGCGCTCCAAGCGCGTGATATAAGGCGATTTCAGTC